>QMMV01000169.1 GCA_003647435.1 Deltaproteobacteria bacterium
ATTCGTGAGCTTCTCAGTGCGGAGGCCGCAAACAAATCCGAAATCCTGATGTCCAAAAGTGCCAAACACCTTGAGCTGTTCGCCAGGTGGATACTCTTCTTTTCAATCCCCAATCTATAATATTCCTTTGATAGCATGACACCATATATAGTATGCGAAAACTCTGTAGATACAATATAGGATAATTGAATATAAATTATATATAAATTTGAATAATTTACTTGACAATGTGGGTAAAGTTGTGCTTTCCGTTTAACTGTTAAGGAGGCTCACAATGTGACCTATCTCTTTCATGGATCAACAGGAGAGGACATCTCATGGGTAAGGAGAAAAACGCGCTGAAACAGGTCAGGGAATCGTTTTTGATGAGCAAGGCTGAACTTGCAAGGAAGGCTGGTGTTTCCCCTATTACCATCGACAGAATAGAAAAGGGGAAGAATTGCCGCTTGGAGACCAAGCGGAAGATACTGTTAGCCCTCGGTTACAAGCTTTCTGATAGAAACAAGATATTTGGTGATTGAAGGAGCGAGATGCTTTTTGGAAAGAAGGATCACCTCATTGGATTAGATATCGGTTCTGGAACCATTAAACTCGGTGAGGTTCTGCAGACAAAGCGAGATCGAACACTAAAGAAGTTCGGTATGGCCGGCCTACCGCCCGGTGCTATAGTGGAAGGACGTATCAGGGAACCGGAACCAGTGGCCGATACTATCAAGAGGCTTAGAAGCGAGCTGAAAGTAAAGGAACAAAATGTGGCTACGTCTATTGCCGGCTACTCGGTCGTCATCAAGAAGATCGTTGTGCAAAAGATGTCTGATGAAGAGCTGCAGGATAACATTCAATATGAAGCCGAGCAGTACATTCCATTTGATGTTCAGGATGTAAACATCGATTTTCAGATTCTCGGCGAACATGAAGCAAACGCGGAACAAATGTATGTGATGCTGGTGGCAGCCAAAACAGAGATCGTCAACGAATATGTGAGCCTCCTCCAGTTAGCGGACTTGAACCCCTGTGTGATTGATGTTGACGTGTTTGCACTGGAAAAAACCTTCGAAGACAATTACGAAAAAGAGGAAAAGAGTGTTGCCCTGATTGACATCGGTGCCAACAAGATGAGTATGAACATCTTGAAGGATGGTATGTCTGCCTTCACGCGGGATGTCTCTATCGGAGGTGAGCAAATTACGGCGGAGATTGCATCCAGGCTGAAGTGCTCAAGAGATGAGGCAGAGGCACTCAAGCTCGGCAAATCGAAGGACCGAGCCCGTCAACAAGATATTCAACAGGTCATCTACTCGGTTACTTCGAGCTGGTGTGGCGAGATCAGGCGTGCAATAGATTTTTACTATTCGACGTATCCCGACGAGGATATCACGCGGATTATTTTGAGCGGGGGCGGAGCCCAAACCGCAGGTTTCGCCGATGCTCTGTCCACAGAGACTTCCATTGAAGTGGAGATGTGTGACCCTTTTAAGACCTTGAATATTAATGAAAAACAACACGATCTGGACTATCTTCGCAGTATCGCACCTCAGGCTGCGGTTTGCATGGGTCTGGCACTACGAAGGGTCGGGGATAAATGATACGGATTAACCTGCTCCCTGTTCGAGCTGCGAGAAAAAAGGAAAATATCCGGCGTCAGGTATCGATTTTTTTCCTGACTATCGTCTTTCTGCTCACCGTGATGGGTTATTTGACGATGAGCCTGAATGCAAAGATATCCGAGATGAACAGCAAAATCGAAACCGCCCAGAAGGAGCTCAAGAAATATAAGGCGATTAACAAGAAAGTCAAAAAGCTCAAAAATGATCTGGCAAGGCTGCGAAAAAAGAAAGATATCATAGAAAAACTCAGAGCAAACCGAACCGCTCAGGTTCAGATGATGGATGCCCTGACACAGGTGGTGGTGCCGGGGAAAATGTGGCTTACCAGCCTCGAAGCCAAAGAGAAAATAAAGACCGTTGGCATAGCTATGGACAACGAGACCATTGCTGATTTCATGACGCGTCTCGAGGGCTCCCCGTATTTTCGAGATGTTGATCTCATAGCCGCCAAGCAGGTTATACTTAAAAAAGACAAAGGCAGAAAATTCAAACAATTCACAATAACGTGTAAGAGTGTGGTTCCTAAACCTCCAAAACCGCCAACAAAGCCCTGAATCGAGATGCGAAAACTATCACTATCATCCATCCCATTCGAAAAAATCGGGAGGATTGGCCGTCTCCAGAGGCTTTTGATTTGTGCAGGCACGTTTCTGGTACTAACCGGTGCTTTCGTTTTTCTAATTTATCTGCCGAAAACAAAGGCTATACAGGAGCTGAAGAGCAACCACGAGCTTCTTGAAATCAAGCTTGTAAAGGTAAGAGCGGCAGCAAAGAACCTCAGGAGATTTCAGCGGCAGTGCAAAGAGGCAGAGGCGAAGTTCGAGCTTGCTCTTAGCCTTCTGCCGGACAAGAAAGAAATTCCCGGATTGCTTGAAGCGATATCAAAGTCGGGCAAGGATTCAGGCCTTGAATTTTTGTTGTTTCAACCGGGTAAAGAGGTCTTGAAGGATTTCTACGCCGAGATCCCTGTCACAATACAAGTTTGCGGCGGATATCACAACCTGGCAATGTTTTTTGGCAGAGTAGCCACGTTGTCCAGAATCGTTAACATCTCAAGCCTCAGCATGAAAGCGACCAAACAGTCGGGAGAAAGACTGCGCGCCTCCTGTGTTGCCACGACATACAGGTTTCTGGAAGCTTCAGAAATCAAGGCAATCGCAGAGGCAAAAAAGAAGAAAAAGAAAAAGCGCAAAAAGTAATGTGGAGTAACCGCGAAAAAAACTGAAAGCGGATGTGATGTGGAAATTTTGTTCAAAGATTTTTCTAATTGTTCTCTCCCTTGGAATGGTTCATTCAGGGGTGTGCTCAGCTGAACCTGAACGGCACGTTGTCCGGAAGCGGATCGTAGTTCGAAAAAAGATTCCGCAGTACGTGGAGCCAGCCCCAGAAGTTGCCAGGCCGGCCGTCCCGCCGTCGGCAAAGGTTCCAAAGGCCAAGCTGCAAAAGGGTCCTCTGCCTGAGTTAGAGCGGCCTGTCGTAGTCAAGAAGAAAAAAGTCTCTATCCAGACGGCTCAGCCAAAGCTTTCCGCAGCCCCCTCAAAGGCTAAGCCTGCCCCACCTGGAAAAAAAGCTATTGCCTTCTGGCCCAATGCAAAACCTGAAGAACTGGGGTTGAAAATTCCCACAAAAGTTACACGCTTATACGACCCGAGAGGAAAGATAGATCCATTTAAGCCGCTTTTTCAAGAAAAGGCCGAACCTGCCGCTCCGGTCAGAAAAAAGGTTAAGAAAAAAAGGATACCACTGACGCCGCTCCAGAAAATAGCCCTGAGCCAATTAAGACTGGTAGCTATCGTCGTTTCTGCTACCGGAAACAAGGCACTGGTGGAAGATCCTTCAGGTAAAGGATACATTATTGCTCCAGGGACATATGTCGGTAAAAAGTTCGGGCGTGTCAAAAAGATACTAAAAGACAGGGTGTTGATTGAAGAGGAAGTTGAAGACCTGTTTTCGGGTAAGATGAAACCTAAAATCGTACAGCTTAAGCTGAAGAAAAGGTATTAAAATGTACACAATAAACCATAGCGTAAAAGAGTTGTGGCGTAATACCTCCATGCTCTTGCTCCTTTTCCTTGTAGGTGTGATAGCAGCCTGTGCCGCTACCACGCCTGCGAAGCAAAAAGCGGTCCTCCAGGAAATATCTACCGAAGAAAATGTCATTGAGAAGATCACTCTTTCCGAAGATGAAGGCTCTGCCTCTATCTCTATTAATGGTAAGCATCCCCTGGCCTATACCGCGGTGAAGCAGTTCTCACCTCTTGGAGTTATCCTTTATTTTCCTAAAACGGTCTTCAAAGGAGTTGAGAAAACATATTCACCGGAAAGCACGATAGTCGAAAAGATTGTCACGTCCGAAATAAAAGGAACTGCCCTGCCTGCGCGTGGCACGCAGACAGGTCCATCTTCGCGGATTGAGATCCATTTGAAGAAAGATGTTTCCTATCAGGTAACGCGCCACGAGAATCAACTTCTGGTCGAGTTTAAAAAAGCGAGCGCAGAATCGACTTCGCCTGCCCCAGGACTCCGGGTTACTGCCGGGCAGAAAACAGCAGTGACAGACGCTCCCGCGCCGAAGGAGAAGACCGGGGCTGTCAGGCTTGAGCCTCAGCTCCACGTACAGCAAACAACAAAGAAATCTGAAAAACCCGCCTGGGTCAATCGGATCGATTTTGAAATGATGAAAGCCGGCAGATCACGTATTGTCGTGGGAACCACAAGAAAGGTCAAATACGAAGTAACCAGGCCTTCAAACAAGAGGCTCCTGTTGAAGCTTTTTCACGTCAGACTTCCGAAATCTCAAAAGCGGCCCCTGATTACTACACGCTTTAAGTCGGCTGTTGACCGAATCGTCCCGGTTCAGACTCCTAAGATGGGAGATACTGCAGTCATAGCGGTAGAATTGCGACAGGCAGTCCCTTATCGGGTAGAGCAGAAAGAAAATCTTTGCTTTCTTCACTTTGACGCCTCAAACATCCCACCCAAGCCAATGCCTGAGATGGAACGGCCGAGATGGGTGCAGGTGATGAAAGAAACTGAGGAGACAATCACAGAGAAAGTTAAAGCCCGAAAAGAGAAGCCGGTGGTGACCAAAACAGGGAAGGTCTATACCGGCCAGAAGATATCGCTCGACTTTCAAAACGCTGACATTCAAAATGTTTTTAGAATCCTGCATGAGATCAGCGGGCAGAACTTCGTGATCGGGGAAGACGTCCAAGGCCGGGTCACTCTAAAGCTTGAAAAGGTTCCCTGGGATCAAGTACTCGATTTGATTCTGAAGATGAATAAACTCGGAACCGTTGTAGAGGGAAACGTTGTTCGTATAGCTACCTTAAAGAGCCTGGCAGCAGAGCAGAAAGCAGTCCAGGCAAAGGCAAAGGCCGAAGAGCGTGCCAAGAAGGCGAAAAAAAAGCTTGAACCATTAATCACGGAGTACATTCCAATCAATTATAGTGATGCAGCCGCAATCGAGAAACACCTTGAAGAGATCAAGAGCGCGAGAGGGAAAATCTCGCTTGATGAACGCACAAACATGATCATTATGGAGGATGTTAAAGCTTCCATAGACAAGGCCAAAGAGCTCGTAAAAAGGCTTGACATTGAAACCCCTCAAGTGCTTATCCAGGCACGAATTGTAGAGGCATCGACGACTTTTTCACGCGATATCGGAGTCCAGTGGGGCGGC
>QMMV01000170.1 GCA_003647435.1 Deltaproteobacteria bacterium
GAACTAGCCCCGACAAGACCTGCGAAACAGGCGCTTGTGATGAAGGCTATGATCTTGTATTTGGTCGTATTGATTCCCATCACCTTTGCAGCATCTTCATCTTCCCTCAATGCGGTCAGGGCGTAGCCGATCTTGCTTCTCATATAACATAAGGTTACAACTGCAGCTAATACTGCAATGACAAGAACCATAATGTCAGCCCCATAGGTCATTAGACTGCTGGCGGTTTTTCTTCCAAGGATCTGGTTGAGCTCGGCCACAAATATGATACCCTCCGAACCATTCCATATCCTCGCACCTTCAATAAAAAACCTGAACCCTTCATTTACACCTATTGTGGCAATAGCAAAGTAAGCCCCTCTGAGTCTCAGGGCGACTGCTCCCACAGCCATAGACAACAGGGTGGACATCAATAATGCAAGGATAAAACCGATGATGATAATCCATATACCGAGTCCTTCGATATGGGCAAATTTCGTAATTGCCAGGGCCATTCCGTAGGTCCCGACACCCATAAAGGCAACATAACCGAAATCGACGTATCCTGTCATGCCGAGGAAAATATTAAATGCCTGTCCCAGGGCACTGTAGAAAAGAAGCATAGCCACCAATTGCCACATCCCTGAGATGTTTCTGCCCACCAAAAAGAGCACAAGGTATGCTGCAAATACGGGTATTAAAGGATAATACTTTGAAATGTCTTTTTTCATTTTGTAGTTAGCAGCCCGGTCGGTTTAATGAGAAGTATGGCTAATAAGATTACAAAAGATAAAAATCTGGTTAGGGCAAATGGTTCTACGCCGGGAATTAGGTTAAATATCGTGTACGAGCCATTCTCGATGAGCCCGAAGACCAATCCGCCGAAAAAGGCCCCATAGGGAGATGAAAGACCGCCCAGGACTGCAATCACAAAGGCCTTCAGGGTATACCCTCCTCCCATGTAAGGATTAATACCAACAGGGATAAACATAGTGAGAAGGACACCACTTGCAACGGTGAGCCCAATTCCCAATGAAAAGCTCAAGGCATAGGTTCCCCCAACATTTACACCGCAAACCCTGGCGCCTTCATCATCCTCCACCACACTTCTCACGGCTGACCCTGCCCGGGTCTTCTTGAACCACAGGTAGAGGAGAAGGGCGATAATCACGCTGCCGAGACAGGCATACAATTTTGTCATCGGCAAAACTGTTACACCAAGGTTAATTTTTCCCACAACCCAATTATAGCCGCGAAATTCTGACCCAAACATCAGTTTTACAAGTTCCTCAAGTAAGATCCCAATGGAAAAAGTTGCCAGCAGGGTAGCAAGTTCAGGGGCCTTGATTAACCTCCGCATGGTTGTATAGTAGAATACGAAGCCCAATCCCATCCCTACAGCAAAGGCAACAGGCACGGCAATTATTGGATTGATTCCAAGGGTATTGAACAGCCACAGGGTGATGAATGCTCCCACCATGATAAAGGCCCCATGGCCGACATTTACGATTTTCAGAACACCAAAGATAAGGCTTAGACCCATAGTAGCCATACCATAAACTGCACCCAAGACAATTCCCTGGAGAAGATTGCCGGTAAACTGTTCTAAGAACATTCTGTCATTTCCTCATAATGATTGCTTGTAAAGGGTTCCTCTTTAGGCAAAAATCGCCCCCCCAAGTTTTTTTGTTTTAGAGGGGGCGACTATGTTTTTTGTTTTTGTTATGGGACTGCTACCTTCCCTTTTGCTTTTTCTGCGAAGGTAGGCATGGGGTAGTAGGGTTTACCGGTTTGGGCTGCTTCCGGCCAGACTATAACTCGTTTGCCACCTTGCCACTGAACATCGACCATCGAATGGCCGACCTGTAGTCCTGTATCGTCAACATCCCAGCCTCCATAAAAAGACATAAACTTCAGGTCCCCAAGGGCCGCTCTCACTTTATCCGAATTAAGGGAATTCGCTTTCTCAACAGCCAGTACGTAGGCTAATACCTGAGCACCTGCCTCTGCAGCGTGATAATCCGGGATGATGTCTTTGCCGAGGGCCTTTTTGAAAAGGGCTACAAATTCATCCTGGCTTGGCCCGATCCAGGGCAACCCCACCTTTTTAGCTTCTTTTTTCGAGTATTTTACCCCATATTCCCAGTGCGAGGGGCCCATAACACCTTCTGCCATATTTGTTAAAGCTTCATAAAAGGCCGGCAGTGTTGCAGCTGCGATCAGGGATAATGCTTTGGTATCTATGCCCAGATCAGCCATCTGCCGGTTAAAAAGCTGGCCGTCTTCAAAGTGACCACCGCCAAGAATGAAATCCGGTTTGCTTGCTTTCAAAGCGGAAAGCAGAGGTGTTAAGTCTGTTACACCTTTTGGATATGTACGCTTAAAAACAACATTAAACCCGAGCTTTTTTGCGTGTTTTTCTGCTCCATGCATCACCATTTTTGCAAACTCGGAATCTTCATAGGCGAGGGCGACCTTCTTGGCTTTGGGATCAATCTTGTGGATCATGTCAAGGGTTCCCTCGTGATAACGGGACGCAGGCCCGATGGTTTGCACGGTATACCTGAAACCCTGCCGGAAAATCTTGTTGTTCGCACCTCCATGGTCCATATAGAGCATCTTATGACTTTCGGCCACAGGGGCACCTCGAAGAGTGAGGCCTGAGCTGTATGGGGCAAAAACAACGTTGACCTTGTCAACCGTGATGAGCCTTCCGATAAGACTTGTTACAGTCTCTTTTCTCGACTCACAGTCATAATACTTGTATTCGAGAGGAACTTTTTTCCCTGCTACTTTTACACCACCATAGGTCTTGTTTACCCAATTGACACAGGCTTTTATTCCCCCAATGGCTTGCTCCCCTGCCTTTGCATACTTCCCAGAAAGGCAGGCCGGATGCCCGATTACAATTTTTGATGCCGCCAAGCTATTGGTCACAAAAAGAAAACCAAACATGGCAACGAAAATTACAAACGGAATTAGATACGTTTTTCTCATGGTAACCTCCTTTTTTTGTTTGTTATTAACAGCAATCTTCTGGTAACTGTTTGAAGGGGATACCGGTTACATATGTATTTAGTTCCGCTTCGCTCCTTCCAGGGCATAGGCCCCATAGGCCGGAGGGAGTAAAGGAATTTTTATCTTTTACATCATTCCCTGAGGGTATCAGTTTAGATTTTTGAAAATATTATTGCGGATGTCTGTTTTTTAAAAGAGCTAAAGTGTTACCCCTGAGTGAGGTTGAAATAACATAAAGGTATGACTGTGATTTCAATAGGTTGTAGAATTTTTCAGACGTCTAATTATATAATATCCCACTAAATCCTACACGGGATGCTCCTGCATAATAGATAATCTCAGATTTGTCAAGGATTAGACCGCAAGCAGAGCTCTGGGGACTTGTTTTTGAAGTACCCCTACTCGACCTTCCAGGAAAGAATCTGCAGCCCGGCGCCGGTTCTTTCAGTTATACCCGTTACCCTCTTTATCATCGACCCCTTAAAACCATCTGATCGGATCTCAAAGTAAGTGCTCATTGTGGTCAGCAGACTGTTTGCCCTGTTTTTCTGCTCCTGAGTCATATCCGACAGACCGGGATATTTTTTGTAATCTGACAGGTCATTTTTCTTGTTTTCCCGGTATTCAAGCCAATCTTCAACTCTGTCCTGATCAAGTATATATTCGGAAAGAGCCTTCAATACCAGAGGCTCGGCCGTATTGATATTGATCTTTCCGTCGCCATGTGGGGAGAGGTACCTGGAAATGCCTGGCTTTTCACCATTTCCATGAAAGAGGTTATTTGTCATGCCTCTGACCGGAATCAGGTCCTCAATGTAATCGAGGGGGCGATTTCTGCAAGCATAAGGGTTTTCCAGCCCTTGATAGTAACTGTTTTCGGCACCATATCCCGGCCCTTCCGTAACATCGTTGTCTGAATCGATCCAATCCTTGATAGCGTTCACAATATTTACTGCTGTTCCTTCCTCGAGGCCGAATTCCGGCAACTGCAGGAATTTGATCAAAAGGTCCCTCTGGACATTGTTATAAGTTCCGTCACTTTTGATCAGCTTGTTGATCTGAATTCTCCCTGAGTGGTCTGAGACCTTGGCCTCAAACCTTCCTTCGCTGAACATCGCAGCCGAATTTCCTGATAGCGTTTCAGGATCTGCCCAATCTTCGTGCAGGGTATCGATGCTGCTTTCCAGCTTGTCTTTAGCAAGAACTCCGAGTGCGTAGTTGAAACCTGACCTGGCGACACATCGGAGCCTGATTCCATCCCGCATGTTTGCCGCTGCTTGCAGGTCACACCGTGTGAATGTGTTAAACTGGAGAGTCAATGCAACAATCAGGCTGATAACCAGGATTGTGAGGATAAGCGCCACGCCCCTATCATCTTTGAGAAACTTTCTTATAGGAATCCTGTACCCCATTTCCTATCCTTTACTGACCGGAAGAGTGGTAGCTGTCATAAATGTAAATGGTTCTTCCGGATGAAGCGTATTTACAAACTGGAGCGTTATCGAAACCCTCCTGGGGATATTACCCTTAAACTCATCGCTTGTCGAATCCCAGTTATCATGTGGTTGGCCGTCTGAGTCGTAATAGGTAAATTTGACAGAAGTCAGGCCATTACACAGTTCGAATCCCCCGGTTCCTTTCTCAGGCGATTCTCTAAACACAGGTGTATCCGTACGGTAAAGAACAAAACTACTTTCTTCTTCATTTTCTTTAACATAAAAACTTATCTCCGCCGGCCCGCAAGCCTTGTCCTCATCAGCAAAGGTGAGATGAGCCAGAGAAGTGAAGCGTAGGCTGTCTGCATCCCGCCCCTCAATTTCGTTGTGCTCGCCGACAAATTGAAATGTTTGAGACGTACCTCCTCCTGGTTCGTGCGCTTTTACTTCTTTAGGAAGGCAGGCAGACTCCAGGTCCTGGGTCATTCTTTCCATGGCAATACGGGCCATTGCATAGATGTTTGCCTGAGACTCGGTATTCTCCATAACCCGAAACGTCCCCGTATAAGAGGTAAAGATAGTGGAAAGAATGGCCGCGAGGATAAAGATAGCGATCAGGATTTCAAGGAGGGTAAAACCGGCTGCGTTTGTTGGTTTCGTCGAGTTCAGTGGTTTATCGTGTCAGTTGAAGTTTTTTGAAAATATTATGGGTATTTTTTGAACGGGCTGAAGATACCCTTTATCGTATCAGTTTAGATTTTTGAAAATATTATTGCGGACAGGCCATCCGATTGGAGACTGGCTCACTGTCTGAGAGGATTACTGAGCGTTGAGA
>QMMV01000171.1 GCA_003647435.1 Deltaproteobacteria bacterium
CTGATTACGGGAAACCGGCGACTTACCAAGGTTGGATTAGATTTCATCAAGAGAAATGAGAGTAGAAATATCACGCAAGAAAAATATGATTATTCTCTCTACATTCCCGGTTCATGGTGTGCCAGCCAGGGGACCATTCAGCCGTCTCCCTCTGGGTTTATCAATCCAGGGAAGACAGATTCTGCCGCAGTGATGTCGGCAGATGGGGAAGTCGGAAAGGCTTCTCTGGCAAGAACCGACGCTACGGCGGCTACGCCGCCCGTGACGCCGGACGCTACCGCGTCCGTCAATGTCGTGTCCCAACGGCCTTCGAAGCCTCGGAAGGGCCACGACATTCACGGCCCCAAGGGGCTGAAGGAGGAGTGAATGGAAACCTGGTCGGCACACCACCTTTTTAAGAAAGCTACTGCGCAACTAAACGATAGTGTTGCATTGGATTTGTCGCGGTACGCTCAATGCCTTCGCAACCAAGAGTTACCCGTTATCTTTACGCTTGGACACTTGGCAAAAATAACAGGTATTGACTATAGGTTCCTGCATGCAACGGTGAACCGTGAGAGAGAAGCAGCCAATTATCGTATGTTCGCCATCCGCAAGCGTTCTGGTGGGAAACGATTCATCCATGCCGTATCGAACACGCTTTCGTCAGTACACGAATTCCTGAACAGGGAAGTGCTCTCGAAAGTCGATCCTCACCCGGCATCGTATGCTTACCACAGAAGCGGCGGAATCCGAGCGTGTGCTCAAAGGCACTGCGGTGCGCGATGGTTGCTCCATTTTGACCTCAAAGATTTCTTTTTTACGATTCACGAGGCTAAGGTCTACCAAATATTTCGGGAAATGGGTTACCGAGAACTCCTATCATTTGAACTGGCTAGGTTATGCACGACAACGAGACTTCCTAGGCATCTTTCTCACTTGACCAAGCCTTCGGACCCTTGCTTCAAACTAAATGAATTACCGTATCGGAGGTATCACAGCATCGGTGTCTTACCTCAAGGTGCGTCGACAAGCCCCATGCTGAGCAATCTCGCTGCACGCCACCTAGATCAAGATCTTTATCTATTTGCGAAAGAACTTGGGCTCGTCTACACTCGGTATGCTGACGATCTGACTTTTTCGGCATACGACCTACCCAGAGGATGGTCGATTGGCAAGCTCAAATTTTACGTCGAAAAAACTATCAGAAAGCATGGCTTTAGAACGAATCCGTCCAAATTCAGTGTTTGTGGACCTGGTTCCAGAAAGATTGTACTGGGATTGTTGGTGGATGGTGATCATCCGAGGTTATCGAAGTGGACTCGTCATAGGATAGATCGTCTGCTGTACTCTGTGGATAAATTTGGCTGGGAGAAGGTCGCCGAGTTCGACGAATTCGATTCTCTGTATGGTTTTTTCAATCATTTGCGAGGCCTTATTGCCTATGCCAAAGATGCTGATCCTATGCATGGGGAACAGTATCGGTCAAGGTTCGAGGAGCTGATAGAACGTTTCCCGGTGGAGTTATAAACGAAAAGAACGCTTTTGGACCTCAAAGCAATGCTCGACTGATTCGTGTGAATGGTGTGTGAATTGAAAACTCTCTAGGAATCGCGGAACCGAGGTGTAAACTAATCGGATGACATACCACTTTACATGGTAGATGCGAAACTTGGTCATACTCACGACGCAACTTACGATATCAGCTAGCGCCGGATTAGGGAGGGAAATCCGCATCAATGCCGTTTCCGCCCCCTCGGGGATCTGCCGCTCTTTGAAAAGATATTGTGTATCAACGGGTTAGATGATATCCTGGCGGTGGAGAGTGGTTATGAAGAGGGTTGCAAGTGGGGAGCCAAATAAAAACCACGAACCTCCCGAGGCTCGTTGGTTAATGATAGAGTCAGGGGAAACGGGAGGTGAGAAGCGACCGTTTCCCCTGATTTGTTAAAGGGTTACGACAAGGCGGACATGAGCATGGATTCTCCGGTTGAAGAAAGAGTTTCCGGGCTTCAGGCGCAACCCCCGCGGTTGCGTTCGGTGTCCAAAAATACCCCTTCCGGATTCTCCCGTTCTTCCTTTTTCATGTCGCCTTGTTTAACAACCCTGTTGCGCCCGGGCGCCCAAACTGCGGTTTTCATAACCAGCCAAGGAGGCGGCCATGGGGATTGACGAATCTTTGGTAAAAGAGATCATCCGGCGGATTCTCGGCGCGGCCGCGCCGGACAAGATCATCCTTTTCGGTTCCGCCGCCACTGGCGGGATGACCCGCGACAGCGACATCGACCTTCTCATAGTCGAGAGAGACCCTGCCGACCGACGCAAGAAAAGCGTGCGGCTCAGAGAAATACTCCGCGGCCTTGGCTACCCCTTCGACGTGATCGTTATCTCGACGGAATGGTTCGAGGAAAGCAAGGGCGTCATCGCCGGCATCGCGTACCCGGCCAACAAGTACGGGAAGGTGATCTATGAGGCCGCCTGAAGGAAATCCAATGAGCAAGAAAAAGCCCGGAAAAAAGAAAAAGACGGCGAAGAAGAGAACCAACCAAGGGGTTTCCAACTCTGCGCCGGTGGAATCGCTGCCCTCCTTGCAGTCGATGGAAGGTCTGCTGGCCGGTATCGGTGGCGGTATGGGCCGGGGCAACCGAAGCGCCGTGGACGAGGCCCAGGAGATCATGTACGACGCCTGGGAGGCTCCGACGCGACAGCGCGCAGTGGCTTTGGCCAAGAAGGCGCTCGAGGTATCTCCCGACTGCGCGGATGCCTACAATCTCCTGGCCGAGGAGACGGCGCAGTCGCTCGAAGAAGTCCTTGATCTTTACCGGAAAGGAGTCGAAGCGGGCGAGCGCGCGCTTGGCAAGAAGGCGTTCAAAGAAGATGCAGGCTACTTTTGGGGTCTCCTGGAGACGCGGCCCTACATGCGCGCCCGCGCCGGTTTGGCGCGGAGCCTTTGGAAGGCAGGCCGGCGTGAAGAGGCCGTCGAGCATTATTGGGACCTGTTAAGGCTCAACCCCAACGACAACCAAGGCATTCGTGATCTTCTGATGCCGTGTCTCATCGAGCTTGGCCGTGACGAAGAGGCTGAAAAACTCTTCAAGCAGTTCGAGGAAGACGGCATGGCCGTCTGGATGTACTCAAGGGCGCTTTTGGATTTCAGGAAACACGGCGACTCGCTGGCCGCTGACAAGTCGCTGAAAGCCGCCCTTGATGAGAATAAACACGTTCCCCCCTATCTCCTTGGCCGCAAGAAGATGCCGCGCACCCTTCCGGGTCATTACGGCTTCGGCGACGACAACGAGGCCGTGCTCTACGCCCATGGGAACAAGGCGGCATGGAAGGCCACCCCGGGAGCGCTGGAATGGCTCGCGGCTAAGGTGAAATGAGGGACGAGCCGTCCCGTTGCGCCATCTACCCCCGCCAGTCCATCGATACTCGCAGTGACTTCACCTCGTGCCAGGCCCAGTTCGAGGTCTGCCGGAATTACCTCAAGTCCCGGCAGTGGCTGGGATGGCGGTGGATCGAGGAGCGTTTCGACGATGAAGGATACTAGGGCGCCAGACTCGACCGCCCTGCCGCGGCGTGCAAGTGCCGGCCGGAGAGCTCGAAAGCGAGATATTCCGTGTTGTTTCCGACCTTCCCACCGCGGCGACAGTGAAGTCAGGGGATAAAGAGACCCTTCTCCGATTCTCCGCCGCTTGGTCCCTACTCGGCTCGGATGCTCGACGTATTTTTCACTATGCCTAGAATCAGAAATCAGGCCATCTTCTGCAGATTCAGTGAGGTCAGTGTTCCCCATAAGTCTTGCACGTGAAGCGGGTTGAGCACACGTACGCCCCGCACAGTAAACTCCTGCTCACCGTTATAAAGCACGACACCCGCAGCGACGCGATCTAGCCCTAAGGCCTTGAACCGTTCCAGGCCCTTCACGAAATCAGTGGAAAAGGTCGCGGCGGACTTGATTTCCACCGGTATGAGTTGGCCGTTTTCCCTGATCAGGAGGTCAACCTCGTTACCGTGGGAGTCGCGGAAGAAATAGACTTCCGGCCTGATTCCCCTATTCAGACCGCCTTTTATGATGTCCGCAATTACGAGATTTTCGTACAAGTTGCCGCGCAAGGGATCGCGGGAGGCCTGGTCTTCCGTGTGGATGCCCAACAGGAAGGCGGCCAGCCCCACATCCGTGAAATATGTTTTGGGAGACTTGATAATACGTTTTCGAATGTTCGCAGAAAACGGCGGGAGCTCAAACACTACGTACGATGCCTTCAGCACGTTGAACCAGTTCCTGATGGTCGTGGAAGAAACCCCTACATCGTTAGAAAGGGAGGTGAAGTTAGCGACTTGCCCCACCCGGCCTGCCAATAAGGTAAGAAACATCTGGAACTGAGACAGGTCGCGCAGGTTGATCAGGGCCCGTACATCGCGCTCTACGTAAGTCTGGAGGTAACCGTTGTAAAACCTCCGCGGGTCAAGGCGCTTCTCGTGGAGCCTAGGGAAACATCCCTTCACAATTAGCTCGAATGCGCTCCACCGGGGCTTGTAACGTCTGAGTTCGGACAGAGAAAACGGCCATAGCGAAAGTATGGCGGTTCTGCCGGCCAGGGACTGGCTGATGGCCTCGTGGAGGCGTGGCTGGTGGCTTCCAGTTAGAATGAACACCCCTGGCTCCCCCCTCTCGTCCACTATCCCCTGAATGTAGGAAAGCAGGGAGGGAAGCCGCTGCACCTCGTCCAGGATTGCACCGGCCCTGGCTTGGCTCAGGAAGCCACGGGGATCGGCTTCGGCCGCGGCCCTTACGTCGGGGTATTCCAGGGAAAAATAGGGCCTTTCCGGGAAGGTCATCTGGACCAGGGTTGTCTTGCCCGACTGGCGGGGCCCAAGGATCGTTACCACGGGATACTCCGCAGCACACTCAACCAGTTCTTTTGTGATATCGCGCTCAATCATGATTATTTTTTAACGTAATTTTGTGTAGATTGCAAGTAAAACCTGCGATTTTCACAAAATTTCTATTACTGCTTGAGTTGATTAAGATTTCAAAAGCAAAGCTTCAGCAACATACAGCGAGGTGGCATGGAACTGGCAATGCAAAGGGAATACTTCGTCAAGTTCGTGTTGTTCGAGCCTTTGCTCGGACCGATTCACGACCTGGATCTGGGCGGCATCGATTGGGCCATCGTCGGCGGGGGATTTGGCACGGCAAGCGGCGCGATAGTTTGCACCAACCGAGGTGCCGCATCGGAGC
>QMMV01000172.1 GCA_003647435.1 Deltaproteobacteria bacterium
ATAGGTTTGTTGATTAACTGTTCTTTCTTAACGCTCGCTAACGCTCTCAGACAGTGAGACAGCCTATACCGGATTGCCCGTATGCTCATTGTGTCTGTTTTTTAAAACAGCTAAACTGATACAAATTCTCAATGAGTTTAGATTGTTGGTAACAATTGAGGCTTTTGAAAACATCCGGGTTTATTGTTTAAAATAGCTAATGTGCTACGATTGTTGAAAAATTTATTGTCGACAGGCCTGTCCGCAATAATATTTTCAAAAAGCTAAACTGATACAATTTTACTAAGTTCTCACAACATGTATGAACAATGACTGAAACGACAACAAGACAAATCAGACAACTTTTGCGGGAGCGGAACGCTATTTTACTCGCCCACAACTATGAACCACCTGAGATTCAGGATATCGCTGATCTAACCGGGGACTCGCTTGAGCTAAGCATCAAGGCAGGCAAAACAGATGCAGAAATGATCGTCTTTTGTGGGGTCCTGTTCATGGCAGAAACCGCCGCCATAGTATCGCCAGACAAAACAGTCCTGACACCCCGTCTCGATACCGGGTGCGCCATGGCCGATATGATCACACCTGAGGCGCTAAAGGCAAAAGTGGAAGAGCTGGGCCAAATGCCCGTAGTGACGTACGTCAACTCTCCCGCGTCGGTTAAGGCGGAGTCCACCATCTGCTGCACTTCGGCTAATGCAATAGCCGTGGTAAACAGTTTGGCAGAACATGAGCTCTTGATGACCCCTGATCGAAACCTTGCCCGATATGTAGCTTCCCGGACAAACAAAAAGATTCACTACTGGAATGGATACTGTCCCGTCCACGATCAGGTAACAGAACAAGATGTCCTTATTGCAAAAAAGGCGCATCCAGAAGCCGTATTTATGGCACACCCCGAATGTCCTCCAGAGGTTCTCGCACATGCGGACGCAATTTTGAGTACCTCCGGGATGCTAAAGTTTGCCGCTCGCTCTGAGAACCGGTCGTTTATTGTGGGAACCGAGGAGGGATTGATCTACCCGCTCCAGAAAGCGAATCCGGACAAATCTTTTTACAAGGTTTCATCGTCTATGATATGCCGGGACATGAAACGGACTAGGCTGTGTGATATTCTGAATGCGCTGAAGACGACCACACACGAGGTAAAAATACCAAGGATTATATCCGAAAAGGCTTCAATAGCAGTAAAACGGATGCTAAACGTAACACACGGGTAAAAAAGTGAAAGGTTTGTACTTAAAAACTGCGGGTAAGTATATATTCTTCGTAATCCTCAGCGGGCATGAGATCTTTCAGTTCATCCAGCGAAGATAACCGGGCCCGAATGATCCAGCCTTTGGTGTAGGGCCAGAAATTAATGAATGTCGGATTATCAATAACGTCCTCATTTACCGCCACGACCTTACCACTGACGGGAGAATAAAGATCAGTCACAACCTTTGCACATTCCACACTCCCAAAAGGCTCACGGCTAACGATGCTATCACCTTCGTTGGGGAGTTCAATATAATCGAGATGTCCCAATTCGAGCTGGGCATAGTCGGTGACCCCAAGGGTGACAGTATTATTCTCTTCTGGCCGCACCCAAACGTGCTCTTCAGAATACCATAGCTCGTCCAACACTAACAAAGCAGTTTTCCTCCCCTCTGTTATGTTTTAAAGCGAAATGTCTGTATACCAGAAAAAGGTCTCTTTGCGATATTTTTCCGAAAAAAAACTACACCCCACCCAACGCTTCAAGGGTGCTATCCGGAATGTCAAAATTAGAATAGACCTTCTGAACATCCTCAGAGTCTTCCAGACTATCCATTAGCCGGAGCATCTGTTCCGCCTCCTTGCCTTCAACTTTAACAGTGCTTTTCGGCACCATTGTCACCTCGCCAAGGACGTAGCGGAGCCCCCTTTCATCGAGAGCCTTTTTGACCTGCTCAAAATCTTCCGCGGGCGTTATCACCTCAAAGGTGTTATCTTCGCCTCGTATATCTTCTGCCCCTGCATCAAGTGTCACTTCCATGAGTGTTTCTTCATCCACACTGCTCTTTTCGAATATAAAGACTCCTTTTTTCTCAAACATCCACGATACACATCCCGCCTCACCCAGGTTTCCTCCAGCCTTGCTGAAGGCGTGACGTATATCGGCTACTGCACGATTTTTGTTGTCAGTCAAGGACTTCACTAAAACTGCCGCCCCTCCGGGGCCGTATCCTTCATAATAGACCTCTTCGAAGGCAACTCCTTCTTGCTCCCCGGTCCCCTTCTTTATAGCCCTTTCAATCTTTTCCTTAGGCATATTCTCAGCCCTTGCCGTACTAACAGCCGCCCTGAGGCGAGGATTAGCACTGGGGTCACCCCCCCCCAGGCGTGCGGCCATAGTAATCTCTTTGGCCAGCTTGCTAAATATCTTGCCACGCCTTGCGTCTGTTACGCCTTTCTTCCGCTTTATTGTACTCCACTTAGAATGTCCGGACATACTGCCTCCTCATTTACCTCTTGGTACCAGTTTAGATTTTCGAAAATATTATCGCGTACAGGCCATCCGATTGTAGACCCCGTTGTTGCAAAACAAGGCAAATGACACATCTTCTCGGTAAGTTATGCAACTACGGGGTAGACCGCCTCAAACTCGAGCGGCTGCCTGCAGGCAGGTAACCGAGCGTATAGAAAAAAAACAGTGTCAGGTGTCAGACGGCCTGTTTCCCAAATCCCTTTTCGCTTGATCTAAAACGTTTCAATAACCGCTCAAAGGAATTTTTGTTCGGGCAACGGTCCGTCAGAAAAATGAACATTGAAACACGAAACCTGAATGACGGCCTGCACGCCCCTTCTGTGTATTTTTGAAAGAGCTAAAGTAATACACCTCTTCTATCTTAAATTTTTCCCAATCCGACAACATAGATTTCTCTGCTTCCCTTTCTTGTGCTTTTTGGCCTGACATGCCATAGCCGGTCAAACATTTTCTTTGCGCGATCTGAAAACTCTTTAAAGCCCGGCCCCTGAAAGATCTTGCAGAGAAAGGACCCGCCCGGGTTGAGAACACGAGCTGAAATGGCAAGCGCCGCTTCGCTTAACTCCAGAGACCTTTGACTATCGACGAACTTGCTCCCTGTTGTAGAGGGCGCCAGGTCACTTAAAACAACTTCAAAGCCTGTGCCAGTGGCAGACACAAACGATTCATCCCGGGCAAGGATGTCCTGCCGTATAAATCGAACATTAGACGGAATCTCAACCGAGATTGGCGCCCGATCTACCCCGACGACGAGGCCTTTTTCCCCCACAGCCTTTGAAGCAAAGAGCAGCCAGGAACCTGGGGAGCATCCGAGATCCAGTACTCTGGCTCCTGGTTTCAGGATGCGAAACCTTTTCTGAATCTCTTCAAGCTTGTATACAGAGCGAGCCGGAAATCCTTCCCTGCGGGCGCGTATTGTATAATGATCATGCCATTGATGAGGTCTGCCCATGTTAATATATAGCAGTCAATCGATTTCTTTCAAGTCAAAAGGTAACTTCTCATAACACTTTAGCTCTTTTAAAAAGTAAGCCACAATGAGCATGCAGGCACTCCGGTTTTCAACTATTCATTTTCCGCTTTGGGGCTTTGCGCCTTGGTGGCTGAAACATGTTGAAAGGTTACGTCAAAACAGTAAATCAATTACCTCGGTGATTGCCTGCACCGCTACTAACTGCATACGAGCCGGTTTTTTAATGTGCTTGAAGTTGTCGCTCGGGAGGAGACACCGTTCAAAGCCCATCTTTTCCGCTTCGCGCACCCTGGGCTCAAGGTAAGCGATTCCGCGCACTTCCCCTGTCAGACCGATCTCACCCATTACCACCGTGCGTCCTTTCACCGATTTTTCAAAGAAACTGGAAGCGATAGCCGACACGATCCCGAGATCGACTGCCGGCTCATCAACTCTTACACCCCCGGCCACATTCACAAAAACGTCCTGATTCATCAACTGAAGGCCAAGCTTCTTTTCCATAACGGCCAGAAGAAGGCAAACCCGCTTGTAGTCGACCCCGAGTACGGTTCGTTGTGGTGTACCGAAGCTCGACCTTGTAACAAGTCCCTGGAGTTCAAGTAGTATAGGCCTGGAGCCTTCTATGCTGGCCGTTACCACAGAACCAGGCACAAGACAGGGATTTTTTGTCAAAAATACAGAAGAAGGATTCCTGACCTCGACCAATCCGCTGTCCTTCATCTCAAATACGCCGATCTCGTTGGTCGAACCAAACCGATTCTTTACCGCCCGCAGGATGCGAAAAATGTTATTATGGCCACCTTCGAAATAGAGCACCGTATCAACCATATGCTCCAGCAGCCTCGGGCCGGCAATTGCACCCTCTTTAGTTACGTGTCCAATAAGAAAAATCGGAATCCCTGTCCGCTTTGCCAGCAACATGAGGTGCATGGTAGCCTCACGAACCTGACTCACACTCCCTGGAGCAGAAGTCACCTGGGGAGTCAAGATGGTTTGAATCGAATCAACTACTACAAGATCGGGTGCCATCTCGGCAGCCATAGTCTTGATCGCTTCAAGGGCTATCTCCGAAACTACCCACAATCCCCTTGATATTGTTCCGAGTCGGTCACTTCTAAGCTTGATCTGCTGTACCGACTCCTCACCGGAAATGTAGAGTACCTTGTGATTGTGAGAGGCAAGTTGATGTGAGATCTGGAGCATAAGAGTAGATTTACCAATCCCTGGATCACCGCCTATCAAGACAAGAGAGCCGGGAACCAGGCCGCCTCCCAGGACCCGGTTAAATTCCTTTATCCCTGTCGAAATGCGTCTTATGTCCTTGATTTCTATGGCATCAACTGGAACAGGGCGGGACAGAGCAGAGTCAGAAAGCTC
The DNA here is from genome assembly GCA_003647435.1 of Deltaproteobacteria bacterium. Classification (GTDB taxonomy): domain Bacteria; phylum Desulfobacterota; class Desulfobacteria; order Desulfobacterales. Next base: position 4,860 of record QMMV01000172.1, read on the forward strand.
CGCAGATGAAGGTATGGGCACAGGAGCACGCTTTTCCTCCACAAAACTGTTCCATTCGCCACACTCAGGACACTTCCCCATCCATTTGGGCGTCTCGTACCCACAGGTTTGGCACACAAAAATTGTCTTCGTCGCCTTCTTAACCTTCAAGCTTTTTTCCTTTGACTTATTCGTACGACTTTAGCTCTTTTAAAAATACACATACATCCGGACTGCAATCGCAGCGCCTGTATGCGATATTGTCTTCGAAAACCTAAGCCGTTACCAAAAATGTATCACTTTAGCCTTATGAAACAAACACGCTCCCAGAAGCTTCAAGAAGCTAAGTTAGTACCCAGAAATCTAAACTGATACCC
>QMMV01000173.1 GCA_003647435.1 Deltaproteobacteria bacterium
ATCTCATTTTCTGCCAACGCCCGGTTGTAAATCTTTACCTCGTCTATCATCCCGCCAAAGAAATTACGGGGGCTGGCACTCCCTCTCGCGCCGATAAGGAGCTTGCTGGAGTTGGTACCGATGGCGCCTGTCTGGGGTCTGGAATAAACTCTTACCCCGTCTTTATAGAGGATCTGCTCATGACCATCATATACCGTGGTCACGTATGCCCAGGTATCCGCTGTGACCGGGAAGGAAGTACCGCCAACCCAGTACCAATATGGTTGCCAGGCATAATTCACATACCCGCCGCTAACTCGTGCCTCATAAAGGTTTTCTTTGTTATAGATGATATTTTCTCCAGTTGATCCATCCCACTTTATCCAGGCAGACACTGTCCACGGGTCGGTGCCGGGATCGAGGTCTCCGTCAGCGGGGTCACCGAAGTCCAAATAGCCACCGTTACTTGCGTCAACCCGCGCGAATACACCAGCCCGGCAGACCTTGCCCCCGGAGGGTGTGGTCTGTGTGGGCAGAGATCCTGAACCACGGTTGGCGGCTTTTCCATGGCTTTCACCAGAACCGGAATCCCTTACCTCGTTATCAGCCCCGTTCCATGGGAAGTTTTCCATCCGGTATTCGGCCACCGGATCGGAGTAGCATGGTTGCGCCCCGTCGCAGGACCGCCTCGCAGCATATTCCTGGGATATCTCGTCCTCGCTAAGGGCCTTATTCCAGACTTTCAGCTCGTCAAACTTGCCCCAGTTCTGATTGCCCCCGATGTAATTGCCGAGCGTCTTGATATCAGTGTCAGACTTATAGTCCGCAGTTCCCTTCAGAGTGGCATCAATGTAAAAGTCAGTCTGAGAATCGTGACCCACGGCCGCGATGTGATGCCACCCATCGCTTAAGCTCGACATATTGAACCCGCTGCTATGCCATCCGGTACCATGCTTATTGTCGTATGTACCGAGGAGATTTGAACCGCGCTGGACGAGTATTTGATGGTCATTTGTACCGCGGGTCAGTGTCCACCACCCGCTCCCTGTGCTTGCAAGTGGCCAATAAAACCAGGCCGCTATCGTCCACTCAGCGCCGATGTCAAGCACAGGGTCAAGCAGTACGTACGCTGATCCAGTATCCGTAGAAGCGCAACGGCATATTTTCCCGGTACCGATTGTAAAGGCGCCGTTTTTGGATGTGCCGGGATATAAACCGGTTTCGCTGGAATCGGTGACTTCTCCTTCGGTCCCATTCCACGAGCATTCATCCATGCGCCATTCGGCGTCAGGAGGGTTCGGGGCACCGGCGCCGTCCTCTGTAACCTCAACCGTAAGGACGATATTTGCAGTGTTGGTAGAAGAACAATCGTGGTCTTTGGCCGTCAGCGTGAATGTATAAGTGCCCGCTGTGGTTGAGCCGTTCTTCTTGATTTTGCATGTATCCGCCCCCGTGGAGACGTAAGAAAAGCCTGTAGCGCCGCCTGTGTCGAGCGTCCAGTCGATGTCGCCCAGATGACCTCCGTTGGTCTCAAACGTCTCCTCCTGGGCAGTGCTGTCCCATGTGATGTTGGTAGAGTGATCTCCGCTGGTCCGGGCGACCTCAAGGTCGGAGGTCACCTGAACATTGAATGATTTAGTATCGGTGGTGGCTGTTGGCTGTGTGGAGTCTGATACCTTGACTTGAATTGAGTAATTTCCGGGACACTGTGAAAGGGTACCGGACAGTTGCCCGCTATAGGGATGAAGATAGAAATCCGTAAAACCGCCATTGCTGAGTAGTTCCCATTCATAGGGGGTTATGCCGCCGGAAGCGGTGAACGTGACGGAATAGTTTTCGCTATTAACTGCGCCAGGGGGCACACTGTCTGTGGCGATTTGAACATTTTCGCCGCCGGCAAGGCAAGCTGGATTGCCTGCGCAATCAGGGTCATCGCAATCTACCATAAGATCGCCGTCGTCATCTATGCCGTTGGTGCAGCCGTCGGGATAGCTGTTTTCAACTCCACCACCGCCACCACCGCCGCCGGCTCCGCCGCACTCTCTTCCGCGGAGGTAGTTAAAGGAGACGGCCCTCATTAAGTCGTCATAACGGTCGGCAACTGGATCTCCATGGTATTCAATCCTGTTCGGCTCATCAAAATGAGGGTCGGAACCTTCATTGAATCCATCAAAGAAACCATCGGCTCCGTCATCGTCAAGGTCCTTTGCCCCGCCGCTTACAATGACATAAGCCTTATTCGACGGATTAGTCCCATCCTTGTCGGTGGTGTAGAGTTTGTTTGTGTCCGCGGGGTTGGTGCGGTAGTAGTTGATAATGTCCCTGAGTTTGAAACAGTAATAATTGCTCCCGGTGCTTGAAGTTGTTTTTATAAGGTCTTCATAAACTGCATATTTAATCGGGTTGTGCCAGTTGTCATTGCCAGAGGAAAGGCCGAGGGTTAGATAAGGGAGATCACCCACATAGGCATCACATGTGTCATCAATAGGTGGATTTGAACCAGGAGTCCGGTTTTCTAATCCGTCCCCATCAGTATCCGGACAGGGGCACTGGCCGTTCGCGGCAACGTATCCCTCAAGAGCATAATCCACCTTCTCGAGAATGGCCCTTGCCTTTCTTATTTTTGCAGACTGAATCAGGGAAGGAAGCACTGTGGCTATAATGGAGATGACGATGCCGACAATGACCAGAACGATAGCCATTTCAATGAGGGTAAAGCCTGATTCTTTTTTGCGATTATGGCGATGTGATGATAGATGGGCAGGAGATTTCATAGGCATACAGGTGAGCATTGCCCACCCTACACATTTATGGCCATGTGACGATCGAAGAAGGGATTTCACCGTCTTTCCCCAAAGCCTTTTGCGATCTTCTGTCATTTTGGTGTTGACAACCTTACAAATCAGCGCGGCCAAGCTTTTGGACGACGTAATGCGGAAATCTTTTCTGAAGACTCTTGTCAAAGCTGAAAAACTTTTTTGCCTGATATTTCCTGGCTTGAGCAATGATTAAAAGGTCTGCAAAGTCTCCTCCTTTCTTGTATTGAGTAGCGGCATTGCGAGTGACAGCGAAATCTGAAAAGGTGAAAGTTGATGTAGAAATCAGCAGTTTCAAAAACTGAGAGATATCCTCTCTTGTGCACCGATAGACCGATTCAAGGACCCATACTGTTTCTATAAGAACCTCTGATAAGATGAGTATTTGAACGGAATTCTTTTCCGCGAGGGCAATAACTTCCTGAACCATCCTGGCCTGGTTCTCATCATCTTCAACCAGCATTCGCACCAGCGCATTGGTATCAAGAGCGATCATTTCGCGCTCCTTTGTGTACGCCTTTTGCGTATTACAGAATCCATTTTTTTCAAGGAAACGGGCTTTGCCTGCCTGCGGTATTTCAGCATACCGAAAAGCTGTGCTGCCGGGTTCTGTTTGGCCGTAATCATGACCTTCCCTTCCTCAAGGGGAACAAAAACAATCTTGTCCGAGACTCCCACCTTGAGTACCTGTCTGATTTTTTTGGGAATTGTGATTTGGCCTTTTGAGGATATTGTGCCTGTTATCATTTTTTTCGCCTCCTGTTCTTCCACATTAGTAGAAATCTTTACTTTGTGGTAAGGATACCAGTCTGCCGAGTTTTGTCAAGGCCAAATAAGCAATTCTCATTATGCCAATCTATCATGACGTAGGTTGGGTTGAGCCGTAGCGACACGAAGTGGAGCTTGCGCCAAAACATTACACTTCGTGTCGTTCCTCAACCCAACGTACAAAATCTGAACCAGGGAAGGCAGAACCGCGGCCATGATGGAAATGATAATGCTGACGATGACCATCACTATGGCAATCTCCATCGGGGTGAAGCCTGATTCTTTTTTGCGATTATGGCGATGTGATGATAGAGAGGGAAGAGGTTTCATAATTTTTTCATAGCCAGAAAAAAAACATGAGTCAACGGTAAAGTGGCGGTAAAAGTGTTGAAATAATCACAGCTAAAGTGCCTGAAGTTGGACCGACATTTGTTGGCAGTGTCCTATCGGGGTAAAGGTTGCTTATCTTCTAATAGGCTCAACACGATAGATGCTATCTCTTCATGTATCCTGAGCATATTCCCTGAGGCATCAATGACTCGAATGCGTTCCGGCTCTTCTCTTGTCAGGGCAAGATAACCTTGCCTCACCTTTTCGTGAAACGAAACAGCTTCCTTTTCAAAGCGATCTTCACCAGTTGCTGTGTGCTGGCTCCTGATGCGCTCCCATGCCCGCTTCAGGCCCAAATCGGCAGGGAGATCCAGGATGATGGTAAGATCAGGTTTCAGGTCTCCAAGGACGATCCGATGCATCTGCCGAATCACTTTCAGGTCGTAGCCCCTGGCATAGCCCTGATAAACGGTGGTGGCGTCGAAAAAGCGATCTGAGATAACGATTTTCTTTGCTGTTAGAGCAGGCTGAATTACCTGGCGCACGTGTTCCGCACGATCAGCCTCGTAGAGAAGAAGTTCAGTTATGGGGAGCATCGAGCTATGGCTGGAATTTAAGAGAATGGCTCGAATTTTTTTCCCGATCTCTGTGGCGCCCGGCTCCCGTGTGGGGACACATTCATACCCCTTTTCTCGCAATGCACGAGCAAGAAGCCTTACCTGCGTGGTTTTGCCCGAGCCCTCAATTCCCTCAAAGGTAATAAACATTTGTCGTATCCGTTCACGGTTCACGGTTGTCCGTTGTGATTTGTCGCTTCGCTCCGATGCTGGATACTGGATGCTGGATGCTGGATACTGGATAGTTGATCACGTCAAGCTATCCAGCAGCCAGCACCCATCATCGGGCCTACTGCCTACTCCCTACTGTTTACTGCCCCGTCCCCTTATAAAAGAACCGCTCCAGAACCCTGTGGTATGATGTCCAGGTGGCGTCAGGATCCTCACTTTCCATAAACGAGCGCACGCCGGTCACCTTGGCATCCAGCTCATCGAGGTAATACAGCATGATGGCTTCGAGGGTCTTTGGCGGTTCGGGCGATCCAAAGTCTCGGGTGCCGTGATGGCTCACAATCATGTGTTTTAAGGCAAGTGCCAGATCTTCCGGAAAATCGCGTAATGTGGCAATCTTTTTATGGAGCATCTCTATGCCGATGACGATATGGTTGAGCAGTCGGCCTGCATCCGAATAATCAATATGGGTTTCATAAGAAAATTCGTAAATTTTCCCTATGTCATGGAGGATTCCTCCTGCAAGAAG
>QMMV01000174.1 GCA_003647435.1 Deltaproteobacteria bacterium
CGCAATAATATTTTCAAAAAGCTAAACTGATACGAAATCTTATGATTCGTTTTAGAAACAGGAACAGTGCTAAAGTAATCAAGGCCAGGCGGGCAAAGAAGGGGCAGTGGAGAAGAGTGCTGTGTTATTTTTATGGAAGCCTGATTGTATTGTCTTTACTCGCTGGACTTTTCATAGGGGGAACATATTTTTACTTTACAAAAGACCTTCCCAGGATAGGTTCTTTGAAAGACTATCGACCACCGGTTATCACCACTGTGTATTCGGATGATAAACGGAAAATCGCAGAGTTTTTTAAAGAGCGGAGGATTGTTGTTCCGCTTTCAGAAATGCCGGCAACGCTCATTGACGCTTTCGTCGCGGCTGAAGACGCACGCTTTTACAAGCACGAAGGGCTCGATTTTCTGAGCATTGCCCGGGCCTTCGTAAAGAACATTGAAGCAGGAGATATCATTCAGGGGGGGAGTACCATTACCCAGCAAGTTGCGAAATCTTTCTTCCTCTCACCAGAAAGAAGTTATTCCCGCAAGATCAGAGAAGCCATACTTGCCTATCGGATAGACAAGGCCTTCAGCAAGGAAGATATTTTATTCCTCTACCTGAACCAGATATACCTCGGTCACGGGGCCTACGGCGTTGAGGCAGCGGCGGAAAACTATTTTGGAAAAACGGTTAGTGAACTTAATTTGGCAGAATGTGCCCTCCTTGCAGGTCTTCCTCAGGCGCCAAGTCGTTATTCTCCCTTATTGCATCCCGAACGTGCCAAACAGCGCCAGATTTATGTGTTAAATCGAATGATTGCTGAAGGTTACATCACAAATCTCCAGGCAACAGAGGCCATCAATACCAAACTTCATATCAAGCGAAGACATAATCTCTACATGGAAGAGGTTCCATACTATACAGAATACGTGCGGCAGTATGTTGAGGAAAAATATGGCACGGATGCACTTTATAAAGGAGGGCTCAAGATCTACACGGCTGTGGATATTGAGATGCAAAAGGCGGGTCGTGCTGCACTAAATCAGGGACTATCAGCCCTGGATAAGAGACAGGGATACCGCGGATGTTTGAAACACTTGAAACCGGAGGAGGTTGAAGGCTTTTCGCAGGAAATTCAAAAGGCTATTGAAATAAAACCGTTAGAGAAAGGTGAAACCTACAAGGGTGTTGTAGTTGCAATCGACAATAATGGGGCAACAGCCACAGTTCGCCTCGGGAATGAGCGTGGGCAAATTCATCTGGACGATATGAGGTGGGCAAGAAAACCGGACCCCGAAGTCGACTACCGGCAGGCCAGAGTCAATAAGATAGGGGATGTTCTTCAGGTAGGCGATGTAGTCCTTGTGCGTGTGAAGCAAGATAAAGACGAGGCCGGAAATTGGGGTCTGGCATTAGAACAGATTCCAGTTGTGCAGGGTGCGCTCCTTTGCATGGAAGCTGAGACCGGCTATGTGAAGGCCATGATTGGAGGTAGAAACTTTAAAGTAAGTCAGTTTAACAGGGCCATACAATCGAGGCGCCAACCTGGTTCTGCCTTTAAACCTATCATCTACGCTGCGGCCCTTGATAAGGGATATACACCGGCAACTATCATAATAGATTCTCCAATCTTGTTTGAAGATACTGAGAGAGATTTTACCTGGAAACCAAAAAACTACGGGGAGAAATTTTATGGCCCGACCCTTTTCAGGACTGCCCTGGCGCAATCCCGCAACGTTGTTACCATAAAAATCTTGAAAGACATTGGTGTTGATTACGTGATTGACTACGCCAGAAAACTTGGTATTGAGTCACATCTTAGTCGTGATCTTTCCATAGCCCTCGGGTCCTCAGGCGTATCGCTGCTTGAGTTGGTTCGTGCTTATTCCGTGTTTGCCAACCAGGGATATCGTGTAAAACCCTGCTTTATCACCAAGATACTTGACCGGGATGGAAACGTTTTAGAGGAACATTATCCTGAAAGCGAAAAGGTGATTGACAAAAGCACTGCATATATCATGACGAACCTCCTCGAAGGAGTGGTTAAGCATGGGACTGGTTGGCGTGTAAAGACGCTCAATCGGCCTGTAGCAGGGAAGACTGGCACCACGAACAACCTCTATGATGCCTGGTTTGTGGGATACACACCACGCTATGTTACAGGGGTATGGGTTGGTTTTGACGATGAAAAGCCGCTTGGGCTCCATGAGACCGGCTCAAGGGCAGCCAGCCCTATCTGGTTGACTTTTATGCAGGCCATTCTTAAAAACAAACCCGTTCGGGCTTTCCCTGTGCCCGATGGCGTGGTCTTTGCCAAGGTGGATGCGGATACCGGACTGTTGGCAATCCCCGAATCAAAGCACACGATTTTTGAATGCTTTAAGGAGGGAACAGTCCCTACGGAATATACAAAAAAGCCCGGTTCCATTACCGAGCAGGGCGAATTCTTCAAATCTGACATGTAGTTAACTATCTAAACTCCACCAGAACCGACGAGTTGCGGGTGGATATTACCTGACTGCTCACGGGCTCACCGTTTAAAGGTTCAGGGTTAACCTAAAATCCGATTCACCCTGTATGCCATATCTTGCCTGGATTAAGCTATCCGAACCCTTCGTCTCTCAACCTCGTCCAGAAAATCCCTGCTTGTGTAAAATAGTTCAAATTTTTCTTCCAATTCCTTGGTCAGGCTGGTCAATTTGTCTTCCGGCAGGGCGCTGCAACGAATATATACATGCCGCCGTCCTTCTTCGGCCGTTTCGCGGGTTGAAAGGATACTTACAATCGATCCCCCGTAAGAGCGAATGACATCAGCAGGCTCTTTTATGGAGCCAGGTCTGTCCTCGAGGCTGAAGGCGAATTGAATCCCCCCGCCATAGACGCCGGCGATATTTATCAGCACCTTAAAGATATCGGTCTGCGTGATAATTCCGACAAGGTCATCCTCTTCGTTGATAACAGGAAGAGAGGAGATCTTATTTTCCAGCATGAGAACAGCAGCAAATTCCACGGTCTCCTCAGGCCGGACAAAGACCACGTTTTTGGTCATGATGTCAGAAATTTTCATAGAAGACAGAAGATAATTGAGTTCATAGACATCCAGCGTTGTTGCCTTTGATGGGGCAGCATCTCTTAAGTCCCTGTCGCTTATGATTCCTACAAGCTTCCCCCGCTTGTTCAACACAGGGAGGGAACGGATTTTTTTCTCCTTCATCAGGATAGATGCCTTCATTATAGAAGTATCTTCACTGACCGTAATTAGCTCGGTCGTCATCCACTTTTTTACTAACATCAGTTTTGCCTCCCTTTGCGTTAGGATGTAGAAATTCCAAGAAGTAGAATTAGGTTCCCAGGTAGGCCTCTCTTATCTCGGGTAATCCCTTTATATCTTCTGGTTTTCCTTCCGCTTTGATGACGCCTTCATGCATGATATATACATAGTCTGAGTTATTTAAGGCGGCATCTGCATTTTCCTCGACAAGGAGGACCGTTAGGCCTATTTCGTCTCTCATTTTTTGTATGGTGTCAAACACCAACTGTACAATCAAAGGAGCTAAGCCCTGACTTGGTTCATCAAGCATTATTAATTCGGGCTTCGTCATTAAGGCCCGGCCTATAGTCAGCATTTGCTGCTCACCACCGCTCAAAGAACCGGCCAGTTGCCTATGTCGCTCTTTCAGGCGGGGAAACAGCGAATACACAAGTTCCAAAGATTCCTCCTTATGTGCAAGTGCTTTCTTCACATATGCGCCCATGACGAGATTTTCATGTACACTCATATTAGGAAACACATGCCTTCCTTCAGGCACCAACGCGAAGCCCATTTCTACTTTTTTATGGGTAGGTAGTCTTGTGACATCTTTGCCTCTATAAGTAATCGTACCTCCCCAGGGCTGGATAGAGCCAAACACAGTAGTGAGAAAAGTGCTCTTGCCGACCCCATTGGGACCGAGGAGTGCAGTTATTGTCCCTTCTTTCACTTGAAGGCTCGGCTTCCATAAAACCTGCATGGGGCCATAACCTGACTCGAGCTCTTTTACGATAAGCATCCTTATTCCTCCGGGGCACGACCGAAGTATACCTCCACAACCTTTGGATCTTCTAAGGCTTCTTTCGTGGGGGCATCAACTATTTTAGAACCTTGGTGCAATACGATGACCTTTTCCGCCATCCCGACTACCGCCCGCATGATGTGCTCAACCATGGCAACGATGCCTATTTTCTCTTCAACTGCTATATCCTTGATAAAAGCTACCATTTGGTCGATGTCATTCGGGTGCATTCCGGCCATAGCCTCGTCCATAAGGAGGAGCTTGGGCTTCATTGCTAAGGCACGGGCAATCTCCATCAGCTTTTTCTCCACAGGGGTCAGTGTACCAGATGGCTTATTCCTGTGGTCCTGAAGTCCGACTCGGTCAATAATATGATCTGCTATTTTCAGGGAGGCATCTACGCCTACTTTCCCGCTGAGTGAACCGAACATCGCCCCAACAGCGATGTTTTCTCTTACAGTGGCTGAGCTGAATGGCCTGGGAATCTGAAACGTTCGCGCAATCCCTAACCTTGCCCGTTTATATGACGGATGATGTGTTATATCCAGATCATCGAAAATAACACTTCCTTCTTCCGGGAAGTAAACCCCGCTGATAACATTAAAAAGAGTAGTTTTCCCGCTGCCGTTAGGACCCACTATTCCGACAAATTGACCGGCTTCAATCTCCAAGCTTACTTGATTCACGGCGACCAGACCACCAAAACATTTCGTTACATTTTCCAGCTTTAATAAAGACATATCCTGACCTAAATAATAAACCGTGCCAGAGTTGAATCCCTGAGCTTGCACTTTAACATCCCGACAACCCCCTCCGGGAATAACACTATAATGATGATAATAATTGGCGCAAAAATAAGCAATTGAAATCCGGGCAGGAGAATGGAAAGATAATATTTAGAGATGCCATAGATGAGCCCTCCCGCTAACGGGCCCAGGAGGGTGCCTGCTCCACCAAGGAGAACGATAATAATAGCCTCTACAGTATAGTGGATCTCAAAAACCTCGGGCGGAAATACATAAGGGGTTTTTAAGGCCCAGGAACTAGCCCCGACAAGACCTGCGAAACAGGCGCTTGTGATGAAGGCTATGATCTTGTATTTGGTCGTATTGATTCCCATCACCTTTGCAGCATCTTCATCTTCCCTCAATGCGGTCAGGGCG
>QMMV01000175.1 GCA_003647435.1 Deltaproteobacteria bacterium
ACTACTAACGGCCTGTTGCCCAAATCCCTTTTCGCTTGGTCTAAAACGTTTTTATACAAATCTAAGGCTTGCTACAGGCGATGTCAAAACTCGCCCTCCGGGCTCAAACAGTTGACATCGCTGATCTTTCGCTTCGCCAAGATTTGTTAACAAGAAAACGTTTTAGTGACCGCTCAAAGGAATTTTTGTTTTGGCAACGGCCCGCTAATAGGTAACGATGAATCGCCTGGTGATTAACTGCCTTACAACTCCTTAATCAACGCAATCATTTCTTTTACAGCCCGCTCAAGGCCTACAAAGACCGCCCGAGCAATTATGCTATGGCCGATACTGAATTCGTCAATTTCAGAAAGGCCTTTGAAAGCTTTGATCGTTTGGTATCCCAGTCCATGACCTGCATTGATCCCGAGTTTCAGTTTGTTGGCAAATCTCACACTTTTTACAACAGCATCAAAGGCTTTTGCACGTTTTTTGGCGCTCGGTGCGTCACAAAAGCTTCCTGTATGAATTTCCACGCAATCGGCATCCATCTTATGGGCAAGCTTGATTTGATCCAGGTCAGGGTCAATGAATAAGCTGACAGGTATTCCACCTTGTTGAAGGGTTTTCACTGCATCGGCAATAACATCTCCGTGAAAATGGAGGTCAAGGCCGCCTTCAGTGGTCAACTCTTCTCGTTTTTCTGGCACGAGTGTCACCATATCCGGTTTGATTTCAAGAGCAATGGCAAGCATTTCTGAAGTTGCTCCCATCTCCAGAACCAGCTTTGTTTTGACGGTTTCCCGGAGAATTCGTACATCCCGGTCCTGAATATGTCTCCTATCTTCTCTCAGATGGACAACTACTCCATCAGCGCCTGCGAGTTCCACCATTGCGGCTGCCGCAACAGGGTCTGGTATATTGATCTTTCTTGCCTCCCTGAGAGTGGCTACATGATCCACATTTACTGCTAACCCTGGCATGTTATATACCTCCTCAAAAAAACTCTGTGCTAAAGTCAAAGATAGTAAAAACAAATGTGCCAAAAAGCGACCACAACCACTTTCAATTCCGAACTTAGTTTGCTTTGCTCACAATTGGACACAAGGAGTGCTGTTCTCGAGCCGCTACGCGCAACCGTAAGTGCCGATAATGGAACAGTTGGATACGTAGTGAATCTTGCGCTCATGTTGGGTGTAAGTCCCGACTCGCCGAGCCTGTTCGTTTTATTTTCTACGTCGTTCCAGTATTCCTTGCCGGAATTTGCAACGGCTTCAATGAATAGCTATAATTTCAATTGGTTGTAGAGATTCCGATACTTCAATTAGTGAATCCGGAATGCCATAGCAACTTAAGCAATTCTTCCTCTTTATTGCTCATAGTCTCAGCCTCTTCGGGCGACTTCTCATGGTCGAATCCGAATAAATGTAAAATGCCGTGAATCAGAAGCTGGTCGATTCTAAATTCTACTGGGATTTGCGCGTCTTGTGCTTCTCGAATTGCTGTATCAACTGAAATAACGACATCTCCAAGGAGGTTTGGATTTATGTGGCTAAAGGGACCTTCCTGCATGCGGAAGGCAATTACGTTTGTAGGGCCTGATCGACCCAGGTAAATCCTGTTGAGATTTGCCATCTTTTCATCATCCACAATGACAATTGACAGTTCTGCGTCAGGAGCTCCTAAGGCGTTTAGAATGATTGTTGCCTTCTTTTTGGTCATTGCCTGCTTGATCTTGTAATGATCTTGCATGTCTTTGATTAAAATTTCCATTTACTACTCTTTTAGCCGTTCCCTGCATACCGGTTACAGGATCAGGATATTCAATGCGATGATGGTGAATGCCAGTTAGTATCTTAGTAAAAGTATTAGCTATTTGGTTAATATCCTTCAAGGTAAGCTCGCACTCATCCAGCTGGCCATCTAAAAACATGTTATTGATGATTCTTTGCACAAGACCTTTTATTCGTGCCGGAGTGGGATTTTCCAGGGTTCTTGATGCAGCCTCCACGGCGTCAGCCAACAGCACAAGGCCAGCTTCTTTGGTCTGCGGTTTGGGTCCCGGGTATCTGAAGTGCTCAATGTTTACAAATCTTTCTCCTTTTAGCTTCTTAGCCTTTTCGTAAAAATAAGAAATCAGGCTGGTTCCGTGATGTTGCTGTATAATGTCTACAATTGCTTTTCCAAGCCGGTGTTCTTTTGCTATCTCCACGCCGTCTCTAACGTGAGAGGTGAGGATGAGACTGGACATCGACGGTGCCAGTTTGTCGTGTCTGTTTTTACATCTTGCCTGATTTTCAATGAAATAAGCAGGCTTCTTGATCTTACCAATGTCGTGATAGTATCCACTTACCTTACCTAAAAGGGGATTGCCCCCAATGACGGAGGCGGCAGCTTCCACCAAGCTGCCCACAATTACTGAATGGTGGTATGTCCCCGGGGCCTGGAGCATAAGCTTTCGAAGAAGAGGCTGATCCAGATTCGCAAGCTCGAGGAGTTTAATGTTTGTTGTATACCCAAAAATCATCTCTATCACAGGGGCAAGTCCTGTTGTCAAAATTCCGGAAATTGCACCACCAAGAAGGCCGAAGCCCCATTCCCACACCAGCTTAATCCCTGGCCCAGACTCGTGGAACATATATAATGTGGTAACAAGCAGTGTGTTGACTGCGCCTACCTTCAACCCAGCTTTGATCAGGGTATTTTGCTCTTTGCAATTTCGCACCCAGTACGCGCTTACCATTCCGCTCAACATAAAGAATATGAACATCTCAAATTGGTTTTCAAAAAGAAAGCTGGTCAAAAAGGCTATGGTCACGGCAAAGGGAAGTGCTATCTGTATTCCCATAAACAGGCATACGGTCATGGCCCCTGCTTGTACCGGAATAGCGTAAAAGGCCGACGAAGCCCTGACGGAGCGCGGAATACTACTTGTGATCCCTTTCACTAAATAGACCGATACTTCGCTCAGCAGAAACAAAACGATTAGCATAACAGACAGGAAGAGAAGGTCTTTGTTTTTTAGAGGTGGACTTCTGTATGTGTTGGAAGTGACTACAAATGAGATGACGAAAAAGGTGATAGCGAGAAGTACGAAACCCAGGGTACTGGCAAGTGCATCTTCTTTTCTCATTTCAGATTCGAGGGCCTGCAATTTAAGCATATCGACCCTGGATATCTTTTCCCCTTCCCGGACAAGCATTTCCCCCTGTTTCACCTGAGTTAGTACGGCCTTGGCGTTAGCAATTGCTTGGTTTCTCCGTTCTTCGGTTTTTTCCTTGTTAAGGGTAAGGTTGGGTTGGAGAAGGGACTGGGCCAGACCTATAATTACCTTGCGAACAGGATAGTCTAAATCTTTAAATATGCTCTTGCCCGCCTTTGCGACTGCGGCTTTTGCATCCTCAAGACTGTAGAATTTGTGAAAATCAGTAAACCGTGTTTCTTGCTTTGGCGACAGCTGACGAACAAGGATAGCTTTTTGCTGTTGTTGAATTAATAGTTGCTTGTTGCCGACAATTCCGTTCTCCAATACGGGGGTCACCAAACCAACAATTCCTTGCGAAACCTGCTCAGAGAAATGTTCTCTTACTAATACCTTATATGCTTTGGTATCGACGTGCACACCGAGCATATTCTCAAACGTGGACTTTTCGTTCCAGATTTGATCATGAAGCGAAATAACCTCGTTCGGATGTTTGCTCTTGAGAGACCCTGCCACACTTTGCACATCAGCCCCCTTGGTGGAACTTCTTGGGTTATCTTCTGAGAGCAAGGTCTGCATATGTTTAAATGCTTGTGAGATACGGTGTTTCAATTTCAGTGCAAGAAGGTTGTCAAAATCGTAAACGGTCAGCGCAGATCGAGCTGCCTCCTCTCGCTTTTTTTGAGTAGCTTCTTTGTCCTCGATTAGAAAATCTTTCGGGGACTTGATGTCCTTCCTGACCACGTCACCAATCTTATATTGAGGAACGGTGGTGGAAAGGCTCGGCAACAGCAAAACAGCAATGATGGCCACAGTCCCCAGTAATATAGCCCATCGGATGTGTGCATCCTTATTGGCTGCTTCAAGGAAGACTTTACTATGTTTTATTATCCTTTGAGTGGGTGTCATATGCGTTGAACGTCTGAGGAGATGGGGCGCTGGAGTTCTGACATGCTAACGATTTTTTTCTCTTTTTTCTTCAAAATCTTCGTAGGCCTTGATGATATCCCGGACAAGTTTATGTCGTACCACATCCTTCTTGGAAAAAAATACAAAGGATATCCCTTTAATTCCCTGCAAGATCTCTTTTGCTTCCACAAGACCTGAAGCCTTTCCGTTAGGCAGATCAATCTGTGTAATGTCGCCGGTAATAACTGCCTTAGAACTGAATCCAAGTCGTGTCAAGAACATTTTCATCTGTTCTGATGTGGTGTTTTGAGCTTCATCAAGGATGACAAATGAATCGTTCAGCGTACGGCCTCGCATAAAGGCTAATGGAACAACTTCTATCGCACCTTGCTGAATTAATTGCGATGCTTGTTCATAGCGCATCATGTCGTGAAGAGCGTCGTATAGGGGTCTGAGGTACGGATTGATCTTTTCGTAGAGGTCTCCAGGCAGAAAACCGAGGCTTTCCCCCGCCTCTATTGCTGGTCTGGTCAGGACAATTCGATTTACATATTCTTTTGAGAGATAGGAAACAGCCATAGCCATTGCGAGGTATGTCTTGCCGGTACCTGCCGGTCCAATACCAAGAACGATATCATTTCTTCGAATGGCATCAATATATTGCTTTTGGGCCACGCCTTTTGGCGTAATAGGTCGTTTCCTGGATGTAATGTAAATCGTATCTAAAAAAATATCCTTCAGCCGAACATTGTGACCGCTGCCCAGGATATGTATGGCGTGATCTATGTCACTTGAATAGACAGGGTAACCTTCCTCAAGAAGACCGTAAAGGTCTTTAAGAAGCCTTGTGGCGAACTCTGTAGTAGTTGCATCTCCGTGAATGGTTACCGTATTGCCTCTGGCATATATTTCTATGTTTAATGTAGCGGCGATTTGCTGGAGATGCTTGTTCTGCTCACCAAAGAGACTTCTTGCTGAGCTGTTATCTTCAAAGGCAATCGTAACGCCGGTGTCATTTTCGGACCAGGTCTGATTTTGGACTGATCTGTATTTCATATCTGGCAACTATCATACCACAAGTCTCTGAAATTTTGCAAACTAC
>QMMV01000176.1 GCA_003647435.1 Deltaproteobacteria bacterium
AGAAATTTTCCATTCCTTTAGCAAAAATTGCAAATAAAGTCAAGTAATAATAGTCATTGACTAAATAATGGCTGCATGGTACGGTTTTGAAAATTTTACAAAATGGCCCCAGATGTTTTCAAAGGCCTCAATTGTACGGTGTATGCTAATTAAAGTGCCATGCTTGAGTTAAGATTTGTTCGGCAAAATATAGAATCTGTCCGGGAATCGCTACGGAAACGGGGAGAGGATTACGACCTTGCGGCATTCCTCAATTGCGATTCAAAGCGGAGGGCTATCCTGCTTGAGGTTGAAGAACTCAAACATCAGCGCAATACAGTCTCTGAGCTCATTGGGCAGATGAAAAAGGCAAATGAAGACGCGTCAGAACTAATTGAGCAGATGCGGGCGGTTTCCGATAAGATTAGATCCCTCGATGTGGAGCTTTCGCGCTACGAGGAAAGCTTGCGCTCGATTCTGATGGAGCTTCCCAACCTCCCGCATCCTTCTGTGCCTCCAGGCGAGGGCAGCGAGGACAATGTTGTTCTAAAGAAAGTGGGCAAGCCCCCGGCATTTCACTTTAAACCGCTTCACCACTGGGAAATCGGAGAGAAGCTTGGGATTCTTGACTTTGAGCGGGCTGCCAAGATCGCGGGAGCACGTTTTGCCCTGTACGTAGGCCAGGGGGCAAGACTGGAGCGTGCCCTGATCAACTTCATGCTCGATGTTCATACCAAGGAACACGGATACTTAGAGGTTCTGCCACCGTTTATGACAAACCGCGCCAGCACCACGGCTACGGGGCAGTTGCCAAAATTTGAAGAAGATCTATTCAAGCTTGAAGGATGGGACTACTATCTGGTGCCGACGGCGGAAGTGCCTGTCACCAATATCCACCGTGGTGAAATCCTGGCCGAAGACGATCTTCCCAAACTTTACACCGCTTACACGCCCTGCTTCCGGTCCGAAGCGGGCTCGTATGGCAAGGACACGAGGGGGCTTGTACGACAGCATCAGTTTAATAAAGTCGAGCTTGTAAAATTCACCACCCCGGAGACCTCATATGAGGAGCTGGAAAAGCTTTTAGGTGATGCCGAGACCATCCTCAAGCGTTTGAGGCTTCCTTATCAGGTGGTGGTGCTGTGCACGGGAGACCTCGGGTTTTCTGCTGCAAAGACCTATGACATCGAGGTGTGGATGCCAGGGCAGCAAAAGTATCGCGAGATATCGTCATGCAGCAATTTCGAGGCCTTCCAGGCAAGACGAGGCAATATTCGGTTTAGACGGAAAGGGAAGAAAGGAACGGAACTGGTGCACACCCTGAACGGATCTGGGCTGGCAATCGGCCGCACCGTGGTGGCAATTTTAGAAAACTTTCAAACCGCAGACGGCTCCGTTATTATTCCCGAAGTACTCAGACCGTATATGGATGGAGCAGAAAAAATAAGTGCCTAAAGTGAAGTATCACTTTAGTTCACTTTGGTTCACTTTACTTCACCATCATGAAAATAGAAGACTTTCCAAACCATATCCGGCCTTACCTGATTCCGGAAGTGAGCGGGCACGTGGTTTACCGCTGTCTCGGCTGTGGGGCAGAATACGACATCAGCCGATTGCTTTATACGTGCCCTGCATGCGGCAGTGTCCTTTTGCTTGTAGATCTTGACTTCGACCGCCTGAAAAAAATCCCAGCAAAAACGTGGCACCAGATCTTTGACTATCGCAAAATGCTGAACAACCCGGCTCTTAGCGGAATATACCGCTATCATGAGTTTGTCGGGCCTGTGATTCCGCCGTGGGCAGTGATATACCTTGGCGAGGGGCACACCTCAATGGTGGAGGCAAACCAATACCTGCAAAATCTTGTTGGGGTACGCTTCTACTTCAAGAACGAAGGCCAAAATCCGAGCGCCTCTTTCAAGGACAGGGGAATGGCCAGTGCTTTTAGCTATATCAATTTTCTGGTCACGTCCGGAAAGCTTTCCGATGTGCTGGCCATTTGTGCCTCCACTGGCGACACTTCGGCTTCTGTTGCCCTTTATGCTGCATATCTTCAGCCGGGAGTGAAATCGGCTGTTCTTTTGCCTCATAGAAAGGTCACCCCGCAGCAACTGGCCCAACCGCTCGGAAACGGGGCTTCTGTATTTGAGATACCCGGAGTCTTTGATGACTGCATGAAAGTCGTGGAAGCTCTTTCTGAACAGTATAACGTCGCACTCTTGAACTCGAAAAACGCCTGGCGCATATGGGGCCAGGAATCGTATTCTTATGAAATTGCTGAAGCCTTTGACTACGACATGGATCATAAGGCGATGGTCGTCCCCATTGGAAATGCCGGAAATATCACCGCTGTTATCAGCGGTTTCTTGAAGTTCTTTGAAGTCGGCGTTATCAACAGTCTGCCGAAGATTATCGGAGTGCAAAGTAGGCACGCCAATCCTGTGTACAGATATTACTTAGAGCCGGATCGCAAGAAGAGAAAATTCACACCTGTCAAGGTTCGGCCCAGCGTGGCTCAGGCCGCCATGATCGGAAATCCGGTTTCTATGCCCAGGGTAGTTAAGCTGGTGGAAACCTATAACGAGAAAGCCGGGGGGCAGGCTGTATTCTTTGCAGAGGTAAAGGAGCAGGAAATCATGGACTGGCAGCTCACTGCCAACCGCAACGGGCATTTTGTCTGCACGCAGGGGGGTGAATCGCTGGCGGGATTGCTTGCGGCAAAAAAGCGTGGAATTGTGGGAAAAGACGATGTGGTTGTGCTTGATGCTACGGCCCATGCCTTGAAGTTTGCCGGTTTTCAGGCGATGTATTTTGAAGACCGGTTTCCTCCGGAATTTGAGATTAAGCCAAAGAAATCCCTTCAAAATGCCCCGCGCTTGATCCGTCCAGAAGGGATAAGAATACTCCCGACGGCCGAAAAGCCTCTTAAAGGGAAACCTTTTGAGCAGTTTGTCCAGCGGACTGCCGAGGCAATTGCAGAGGAGTTGAAACTGAAAAGGATAAAGTGAAAGTATGTTGCACATTTCGGACAAAGAGATCCTGGATATACTCTCTGCTGAAGGGTTTCTTTCCCCCCGGGACCACAAAACTGTTCTTGCAAAGGCTTCGCGCCAGCGGGAGAGGCTTAAGCAAAGGCAGAGCCTCAGAGGCGTCGGTGCGCTTGGCCAGGTACAGATAGAACATCCCGTGACAATTGTGGATGTTCTGGCCTCCCTGCAACTACCTCTTCCTGGCAGCAACGCCGGGGTTCTGGATGAAGAACGGATTATGAGTACCCTTGCCAGGCACTTGAATATAGCTTTCAGGAAAATCGACCCCTTGAAACTCGACCTTGATGTCGTTACCAAGACTATACCACGCCTCTTTGCCCTAAAGCACCTTGTTGTGCCTGTTGACATCACTGACGGAAGACTCGAAGTCGTCATGTATGACCCTACCGATGCAAGTGTTCTGGAAGACATACGGCGTGTTACAACCCTTGAAGTAACTGCGGCGATGGGAACCAAAGCCGATATCCTGAAAATCATCGGTGAGTTTTTTGGATTCAAATCTTCAATTATGGCAGCAGAAACACAGCTAACACAGCCTTCTGTCGACCTGGGAAACCTTGAGCAGTATACACGTCTGAAACCGATAAGCGAGATCCAGTCTACCGACACACATATCAAGAATGCTGTTGACTATCTTTTTCATTACGCCCTTGGCCAGAGGGCAAGTGACATCCATGTTGAACCAAAACGGGACAACCTTCTAATCCGCTTCAGGATAGACGGGGTGCTCCATACGATATATAAACTGCCAAAGGCCGTGTATCCTGCCATGATTTCTCGTATAAAAGCCCTGGCACGGCTCGACATCGCCGAAAAAAGGCGTCCACAGGATGGAAGGATCAAATTGTCCCATCAAGATCAGGACGCAGAGATACGTGTTTCTACCGTGCCTGTGGCCTTTGGGGAAAAGGCGGTCTTGAGAATACTCGATCCGACCATTCTTTTTCAGGACCTGGAAGATCTTGGCTTTTCCTCAAAAGACCTGATCCTCTATCGCCAATTTTTGAAACAGCCCCATGGAATTATCCTGATAACCGGCCCAACTGGCAGCGGGAAATCGACCACTCTGTATTCATCGCTTGCCCATCTTGCATCCTCTGAAAAGAATATCACTACGGTCGAAGACCCGATCGAGATGATCCGTGAGGACTTCAACCAGATTGCAGTTCAGCCGGTAGTTGGTATTACCTTTGCTTCAATCTTGAGGAACATTCTCAGGCAGGACCCTGACATCATCATGATTGGAGAAATCAGGGATCATGAAACCGCCCAGAACGCAATCCAGGCTGCACTTACTGGCCACCTGGTGTTCAGCACACTTCATACAAACGATGCTCCTTCGACCATTACCCGTCTTATGGATCTCGGAATCAAGCCTTTTTTGATTTCAGATTCCGTTATAGGAGTTGTAGCCCAGAGGCTCCTGCGCAAGATCTGCCCATACTGTACTACCACGTTGAAGGTAGATGCCGGGGTTTTGAAGTCCCTTGGGCCCGAAGCTGCCATAGAAGGTAAAGAGTGGATTGAACTAAGACAGGGCAAGGGTTGTGTGAAATGCCGTGGCACCGGATTTCTCGGGCGCACAGGCGTCTTTGAGGTAATGGCGATAGATGAAGATATGCAGGAAGCTATTTTAGAAGCCGAAAAACTCGATATTGCCATCATAAGGAAGAGAGCTCTGGCATCCGGCATGGTCCCTCTTCGAAAAAACGCCATAGACAAGATGCGTAAAGGGATAACCACCTTACAAGAGGTATCCCGGGTAACTGAAAAAGTATAAGACGCGGAACGAGACTCCACACCCTGTCCACTTTCCCGAAAAGCTTTTTGACTTCGGAATATCACTTCGTTTTTTGACTCAAAACCCGGTTGTTGTGAGGGATTTCACTCGATCGGTGTGAAATAGCTCATTGACTACTTTTCAACCTTTTGTTAATTTGTCAATGAAGGTATGGCATATACCTTATTTGTATCAGTTTAGATTTTTGAAAATAATATTGCGGATAGGCCATCCGATTGGAGACTGGCTCACTGTCTGAGTTTGAGACGGTCTCAAATCGGTTGGCCTGTCCGTTCCGTATGTCTGTTTTTTAAAAGAGCTAAAGTGTTACCCTTATTTAAGGGAAATTGAATTCTGTTTACGG
>QMMV01000177.1 GCA_003647435.1 Deltaproteobacteria bacterium
AATGCTTCAGATGAACCGCTTCTTGATGGGAGTCATAAGTTTCCTGGTGATTGCAGGCCTTGCAACTTCTCGGGCTCCTGCAGCATCGGCTACAGACATTTATATCCCCGCGCTTAAGGGAAGCCCGGGCCAGACGATTACTGTCCCCGTTATGATCAGCCAGGTCGACAATCTGGCCGGTCTCAAAATGGTGATCAAGTATGATCCAAGGATTCTGACCTTCAAAAAAGGTCAAAAGACAAAACAGAGCAATTCCTTGATGCATATCATTAATGACAAAAAACCAGGCAGGCTTATCCTTGTTATGGCAGGGGCAAGGGGAATTAAAGGCAGAGATTTTGCGATCATGAACCTCACTTTCAAGATTAAGGGTAAGCCAAAAGGAAAGCAAACAACTACCATCGGGATCTCTGAGGTTGAGATGATGAGTGATCAACTCAAACAAATTCCATGCCGGGTCAGGGCGGAGCGACTCATCATTTCACCTGAAGCGGAGATCTGTTTGCCCGAAAAACAGGGGGACAAATAAGTGTTTCCGAAGGGGGGGCAATTTATCCCGAATCTTGCAATGGTTTCAAAATCTCATTGCGAGGAGCGGACCGATGAAGCGATCGCGGCACCGAGAGATTGCTTCGATATCACTTGTAATGTCAGGACTGGACATCTTTTCCGTCTACTCTTGCGAAGTTCTGGATTTACTGAAGCTTCCGTGGCTTCAGTTGGCTGGTCGGACGCATCGAGAACTCGGCCAACCGCAGGGCAAGGCTGAGTCAACCAACCGCTTTTGATATTTGTGAGGGCAATTCTTATGAGCTCGCTGGAATTTTTGAGGCAAGTCCCTTTGTTTCAGTCTCTCAGCAAGGCAGATACCGAAAAACTGGCCGCCGTGCTGAGGAGGCAATCTCTGAAAAAAGGGGAGGCCCTTTTCCGCAAAGGGGCCGAAGGAACGACTCTGTATATCATAGCTGAAGGAGCTATCAAGATTGTATTGCCATCCAGAATGGGAAGCGAGGTAATCCTGGCCATATTTTCCGAAGGGGATTTTTTTGGAGAAATGGCGCTTTTGGACGGGAGGCCGCGTTCGGCCGATGCGGTAGCCCTCAGCCCATGTGAGGTATTGGCCCTGAACAGGAGAGACTTCCTGGCATTTCTGAAGAACAACGAGGAGGCAATCCGCTCGATTCTCTACTCTCTTTCAATGCGTCTGCGCAAAACAGACGATCTTTTGGAAGACACCTGTTTTTTGAATATTTCTGGAAGGTTTGCCAAAAAGCTCGTGGAGCTGGCCGATACCTATGGCCGCCGCGAGGGGGATACCATTCTGATAGACCTGCGCCTGAGCCAGAAGGATATGGCGAGTATGGTTGGTGCTACAAGGGAAAGTATCAACAAGGAATTTCGTGTGTTGCGCGAAAAAGGTCTTGTCAGTGTCACAGAAAGCACTATCCGCATACACAATCTTGAACGTCTCAAACGCCGCATCCATTAATCATCTTCACAGAACATGCTAACCTCTTACCTGTACCTTCAAATAAAGGTCACCCCGTACTCCATCTGCCATCTGCAGGCCCATCTCTTTCAGACGAAGCACCGTTCCATCTGAAATACCTGGTGGTATCGTCAGAAGAAATGTCTTTTTCTTGAATCCATGTGCGATATTGACTAACTTTCGGGCTCCGAATACTGCTTCATGTTCAGCAACAGAGACAACACCATAGAGGTTTCCGTCCTCTCCCCTAACAGGTCTGATGACCTGGAGGCGCGGAGTCGAGCGCCTCTCTGTCAGTCTCTGTAATTTTGACCACGATCCTGCGTCGGGCAGCAGTTGAAAGAGCTTCAGAAAAATCATCCCGAATATAAAACCTCCAATATGTGCCCACCAGGCAATGCCCCCGGCATGAGCGGAGGCGCTTGTGGCGCTTAAAAACTGGAATAAGAACCAGACCCCGATGAAAAGGTATGCAGGAAGCTCTAAAAATTGGATGAAGATAAAGATAGGTACAAGGGTCAAAATCTTTGCCCCCGGGTAGAGTAGAAAATAGGCTCCCATAACACCGGCAATAGCGCCGCTGGCTCCGATGGTGGGAATCTCAGAGTACCAGTTGATCACAAGATGTGAGATCCCCGAAGTCAGCCCGCAGAGCAGGTAGAAAACCAGATAGCGAGAGTGGCCGAGCCTGTCTTCCACATTATCGCCAAAGATGTAAAGAAACCACATGTTACCAAGCAGGTGGAGAAAGCCCCCGTGCAAAAACATGAAGGAGAGAAAAGAAACTATCTGTTGCCCAAAGGTGAAATATGCCGAGATCTGAGGCACGGCATATCGGGCGGGCACAAGCCCATAAACATAGATAAATTCGTTCAGTTTTTGACCCTGAGACAGCTCTACCAAAAAAACCAGCATATTGGCAGCGATGATGGCATAGTTGACCACCGGATAGGTATTGGAACGGATGGTATCTCGAATGGGTATCATAGGTCGGTGGTGCTTTTACCAGTCCAAATATTCATCGTCTCGCTCGTTCACTAAAGACCACGGTTCGAGGATATCCTGAGATATTCCTTCGATAAACCTTGACGGGCCCGACAGCGCCATTCCTGAAATCCGATCGTATGTGTTGGCAGGATAAGTAAAGAAGAGATTTTCCTTTGCGCGGGTGGCTGCCACATACATGAGCCGGAGTTCTTCTTCTATGTCGTCATCGTTGCGCATGGCGTAGTTGGCCGGGAAACGCCCTTCCAGCGCCCATATAATGAAGACCGTGTGCCATTCAAGCCCCTTGGCTGAATGAATTGTTGAAAGAACCAATTGCTCATCATCATAATCCGGGGCTAACGTATTATTGACGCTGGCACTTGGAGGTTCCAGAGCCATGTCTGAAAGGAATATCTCCATGTTTGTGTAACGCTCCATGACAGCCAGCAGATGCTCCAAGTCTTTGGCACGCCTGGGATAATCGTCATATTTCTTCTCTAAGATTGGTTGATAATAACGCAGAAGCCTTGCCCCGATTTCAGCAATCGGAAGATTATTTCTTGCGAGATCTTCCAGCTCGTGCTTGAGTCTTTCAAGGGATTTGGCATAACGCGGCCTTGGTTTCATCGATGCCAGTCCCCTGATTCCCAGCCCGGAACTCACTACAGCCTGAAATATTTCGTCCGCCCCTTTCGGCCCTATATTTTCAAGGAGCAGTAAAACACGATGCCAGCTAACGGAATCATGGGGGTTAGCAAGAATCTTCATGTGCGCAAGAAGGTCTTTGATATGAGCGCTTTCCATGAACTTGAAGCCCCCTACCTTTATGAAAGGGATGTTCATTTTGTTGAGTTCAATCTCAAGGTCAAAGGAGTGATAACTGTAGCGAAACAACACCGCCATTTCCTCCAAAGGCACTCCTTGCTCCCGGAGTTCACAGATCTTCTGAACCACAAACTTTGACTGCATATGTTCATTTTCTGCCATCACAAGGGCTGGAGGAGCGCCGCCATCTTTCCTTGTAAACAGGACCTTGGTGTATTTTTTCTGCGCCCGATCAATAATTGCATTGGCAACGTTGAGTATATGCTGCGTGCTCCGATAATTCTCTTCTAATTTAATTATCTTTGTGCCAGGGAATACCCTCGGGAAATCAATGATATTGCCAAAATTGGCCCCGCGAAAGGAATAAATGCTCTGGGAATCATCTCCTACCACCATAATATTCTGATGGGGGGTAGCAAGGAGTTTGACTATATCTGCCTGAAGCTTGTTGGTGTCCTGGTATTCGTCTACCATAATGTAACGATATTTATGAGAGAGTCTATCCCGCACGTCTTCATTGTTTTCCAACAAGGCCTTGAAATAGCTCAACAGATCGTCATAATCCATCATAAAATATTGTTTCTTGTAGACCTTGTAGGCATCCCAGAGGCGGAGTAGGTCCTGTATCTCCGTGGCAAAATGTGGGTAGTCGGCAAGTATAACCTCTTCGATCGGGACAAGCTTGTTTGCAGCTTTACCGTAAATGTCAGCGATGGTTGCCTTGTGTGGAAACCGCCTGGCTGTACTGTTCAGCCCGAGCCGGCTGCGCAGCAGATTGATGACATCCTGTGCGTCGCCCCGATCAAGGATATTGAACCCTGATGGAAAACCTACCCTTTCCGCATATCTTCTCAAGATCAAATTGGCAAATGAATGAAAGGTGCCTCCTGCTACCCCTTCACAGCGGCGGTCCAGCAGTTGGGTTGCCCGGTGCAGCATTTCCTGGGCTGCTTTCCGTGTAAAGGTAAGGAGCAATATGGAGCCCGGCGCGACTCCTTCTTCAACCAGCCGTGCAACACGATATGTTAAGGTGCGGGTTTTGCCGCTTCCGGCCCCTGC
This sequence comes from Deltaproteobacteria bacterium, assembly GCA_003647435.1. Classification (GTDB taxonomy): domain Bacteria; phylum Desulfobacterota; class Desulfobacteria; order Desulfobacterales. Next base: position 4,361 of record QMMV01000177.1, read on the forward strand.
AATCACGAGGAGGGGTCCCTCTAAGGTGGTCACTGCTTCATACTGGCGCGGGTTGAGCACCTCCCTGTACGGAATGCAAAAGCCTCCGTCGTTTTTCTTGTAGTTCATATCCTTGATCAGATATTGTTTCATAATAGCAATCTTGGTTACTTTCGAGTCAGAGCATATCGGCCAGATACCTCGGTAGTTCAAGGGGATTTTTCAACGCTGCCATTGTTGGAATCAGCAACAGTACCCTTTGTTATTATGCCTGACGCCGGTGCTAAAAGGGATTTGTATCAGTTTAGCTTTTTGAAAATATTATTGCGTATGTCTGTTTTTTAAAAGAGCTAAAGTGTTACAGGGATTTTTGTTTCGGTCACAGCCTGTTTTCCTACATTGACAGAATGACAATAATGGATATTATCACAAATAAAGAAGTTTGTATGTAGCCAGATTTGAGGAAGGACATAGCAGGTCAGGGAGGCTGTATGGGACGAGATAAAAGGAGAGAGCCCAGGATAGATTTTCATCTTCCTATATCCATAAAAGGTCACACCGGGGTATATTCGATTAGAAACTTCAGCCTGGTTGGAGTCTTTATTAAAACCCCAACCCCTTCAGAGTTTAAAGTCGGAGAAGAGATCGAAGTTATCGCCCGTCTTCCCAATGAAAAAAGGCCGATTCATGCAAAAGCGAAGGTTGCTCATGTAAAGCGCAACGGGATTGGCATAGAATTTGTCGATATCCTGCCTCAAGATGCTATGGCCCTCAAGTTTTGTTTTCATGTCTTCAAACATACCATTCCATATCCAGGGGCCGAATAAATGTA
>QMMV01000178.1 GCA_003647435.1 Deltaproteobacteria bacterium
AGCAAAGGTTGCAGGAAAAGACTTGCCTGCGCCGACCTGTCTGCCGTGCTGGCGGTACAGGCAGGGGCTCCGGCAGGCAGGCGTCTCGAACCGGACGAGGTCCGAAAGTGAAGCCTGAGAAAATTGCTTCGCCCTCCTTCCGCCAAAACCATGACAAAACATAGTCCCGGTCCTGCCACGCATGTTTGAGCTTGCCCACCCCCCTTAAACACAACAATTCAACATAGTCAACCACGTCCCCTACCTTTAGTATTCTATCTAACGGGGCCAGCTACCTTCCTTCACACTATAATAGTTCCTGTGAGTTGGGAATTTGTAGAGTTCGCGTCTAATTTTAAGGGTAGTGGTCTTTTCAAATATTTCAAATCCATCTCCATTATAATGAGTAAGTGCAAAATCTGATGGCCATTTATAAGGAGAAATATCTTTAAGGACAGCGTGCATTTCTTTATAGATTACGCCATAGATAGAACCCCAGTTAAATGAAATTCCATTTTCTTCCAAAAATTTTGAAAGATTCTTTATATCTGGACTGATTATGGCCGCAATCTCTTCCCCTTGAGAGGCCTTTTTGCCCAATACCAAGGATTCCTGAATAAGTGGGCTTTGATTTAATACCTCCTCCACCTCTTCCGGGTAAACATTTTTTCCATCTGGGGTAACAATTATATATTTATCACGCCCAGTAATGTAAAAATTACCTTCATTATCGACTTTTCCTATATCTCCAGTCTTGAACCATACTTCATTTCCAATACGGATAAATGATGAGCTATTGGCACTTTCATCTTTGTAATAGCCAGGGGTGACCATAGGGCCAGAGACCACCAATTCACCCTCACCACTTAAGTTGGTGTATAGATTTTTTCTAGGATTATCAATCAACCTTATCTTTAAACCCTGTATTGGTGGGCCAATAGATGAAAATCTATTCTCATAATATTTACTGAAATAAAAACGCCATCTACTAAATGGTAATGCTGTGCCTACTGGGGAAAGCTCTGTCATACCCCATCCCTGAAGTAGCGGGATCCCTAAATATGCATATCTTTTTGCAAGGCTTGGAGGAAGGGGGGCACCACCACTTACAAAAAGCTTTATGTTTCCACCCATATTTTTATGCAGGCCTCTAAAGAGAAGACGACCAATATTAATGCCTGTAAGTTGTTTTACTTTCCTTACTAAGCTTATCCCTTTTAACCATGCCTTTTCTCTACCTTGTCTTTTTGCCTCTGAGGCCATAGCTTCATAAAGTAATTGAAATAACTTAGGCACACCCAATAAATAGGTAGGCTTTCTTTCTTGCATGGTTTTTAACATGCGTTTTTTATTATTTTCTATAACAATTCTTGCCCCTTTATACATAGGTAAAAGTAGACCAGCAGTTAAAGGGAAGGCATGATGTAGAGGCAATATCAAAAACATGTTATCACTACATTTAATCTTTATACGATCACAGGAAGAAATTACATCACTTACAAAATTTTTATGGGTAAGCATCACGCCCTTTGCTGCCCCGGTAGTGCCAGATGTAAATATAATAGAGGCCAAATCATCTTCATTTAATTGTATGGAATTATATTTTTCAATAAAATCCTCTGCCTTCATTAGTGAGGCCAAGCTGCCCTCTTCAGCCTCCTTGGATTTAAGGCCATCTACAAAATACATACCAAAATCCTTAAGTTTTAAGGGCTCTAATTTGTGAAATAGACCAGGTGAGACAAAGATGATTTTTGCATCAGAGAATTCAATCAATTCACAAATCTCCTTGGCTTTTAACTCTTTATCTAAAGGTATCACCACCCATCCCCCACTTACAATGGCCAAAAAACATAGTACCCATGCAGGGGAATTCTCTGCTAAGAGAATAATCTTTTCCCCTTTCTTAATTCCCAATTTTATTAGCCCCGCCCCTAATTTTTCCACTAATGCCTGCATATCTGCGTAACTGAACCTTTCATACTCCTTTCCATTCCATATTTCTAAAAAGACAGCCTTTGGCTGTTTGTTCACATTTTTTAGAAACAGTTCCCTAATGGTACAATTCATTCTTTTCTCAACCTAATGACTTTGGAGACGTTGTTGACTATGTTGAATTACCTCTTTGATAGCCTGCTTACTGCCCTGGAAATTGCGGAGAAAGAGGGAACCGAACCACCACCAACAAGCTCCGGACCTCTGCCTTCGTCCACGCCCTGCTCAACATACGTGCGATACGCCCTTATTGCTTCGCCCTCCTTCCGCCCAAACCATGACAAAACATAGTCCCGGTCCTGCCACGCATGTTTGAGCTTGCCCACCCCCCTTAACACAACAATTCAACATAGTCAACAACGTCCCCTACCTTTTACTTGTTGACTCTGTTACAGTTTTGTTGCATTTAAATATTCTACGCGAATGCGCGAATGCCCTTCCCAAAAGGTTCAGTTGAAAGACATCGAAAAATGGGCGACAGATCCCGCACAACAATCTATAAAAGGTTTCTTTTGATTGCGGCCGTCATTAGTATCCTCTATTTGGCCTTCATGATGGGCCACTTATCAAACGTTCCTGCGCAAAGGCACGTGTTTTGGTGGCCCTGCATAGGTATCTCCTTTATGCTCATGGCAGCAGCCTCTCTTTTCTACGGGCACAGGCGAGTACGGAGTCTCAAAAAACAGGTGGCCGCAAAGACTGAAGAACTCAAAAAATCCGAGGAGAAATACCGCAGGCTCGTAGAAAGTGGGGAAGATTTTGTTTTTACAACCAACAGATCCGGCCATTTTCAGTCTCTGAACAATTTCACGGCCAATTTTTTCGGTGGAACACCTTCTGATTTTATCGGTCGGCCTCTAACAGCGCTCTTTTCAGAAGACGTTGCTGCTCAACAACGGGAATTAATCGGCTTGGTCTTTCAGGTCGGTAAGAGCGTGCGGGATGAATTCTCGGTGACAACAGGAGAACACAGGGCCTGGTTCAGCGCGAATTTCATGCCCCTTAAGGATAAACAGGGCAAAGTTACTTCTGTTCTGTGTATTGCAAGAGATATTACAGAAAAGAAAAAATTGGAAAAGCAGCTTGTCAATTCCGAAAAATTGGCTTCGATCGGCACGCTGGCCGCCGGGGTCGCGCACGAGTTAAATAACCCTCTTGGTATAATACTTGGGTTTACGGATCTCTTGCTGGAAAAGTTTGACAAGAATACTCAGAATTATAAAGACTTAAAAACGATTGAGCGTCACAGCCTTCAATGCAAACAAGTGGTGGAAAACCTGCTAAGCTTTGCCCGTCACGAAGAGAACATCTCGGAATATTGCAATATCAACGAAGATATTCACAATGTGATTAATGTTGTCAGGCATTTCCTGGAAATGAAAGACATTGAAATACAATTGGATCTTGCCCCACGGCTTCCCGTTGCCAGAGGTGATTCGCGTCAAATGCAACAGGTCTTGTTGAATCTTATAAACAACTCGGCGGCCGCTATGGAAGATGGAGGGGTATTGGAAATAAAAACCAATCTGGACGGGCGGCATAACAGGATTTGTATCACGGTCAGGGACAATGGGCATGGAATCAAGGAGGAAGACCTGGAACGCATCTTTGATCCTTTCTTTACCACTAAGGGCGAAGGGGAAGGAACGGGATTGGGTCTTTTCGTCAGTCACGGAATTGTGACAAAATACGGTGGGACCATCACCTGTGAAAGCAGTACTGCAGATGGCCCTGATATGCGCCGAGGGACAACTTTCACTGTTATGTTGAGGACAGCTACGGAAGGGATGGATGATGAAAAGTAAGATCCTGGTAGTTGATGATAAGAAGGATATGCTTGCTCTTTTGAGAAGGATCATCAGCGAAAAGACCGAACACGATGTGGCAGTGAAGGATGACCCGCTAAAAGCAATTCAACTAATACAAGAACAACCATTCAACCTGATCATCACAGACCTGAAGATGCCGAAGATGGACGGAATTGCTTTGCTGAATGAGGCAAAAAGGATTCAGCCCTCTGTGGCAGTGATTATCATGACGGCCTATGCTACTATTGAAACGGCGGTGGAGGCCACCAAAAAAGGGGCTTTTGACTACATCTCGAAGCCTTTCCGAAAAGAGCGTATATTGCTCACCATCCGCAGGGCCTTGGAATGGCAGGCGCTGAGGCGCGAAAATGTGGCACTTCGCCAGTCCATTGAAAAGCAAAGGACATTCCCCTCGATTATCGCTTCCAGCCCTGCCATGATTTCCATCTTGAATAGAATCAAGCAAGTGGCAAAGTCGATGGCAACTATCTTGATTTGCGGGGAGAGCGGTACAGGCAAGGAGCTTGTGGCAAAGGCAATTCACGCCGGCAGCGATCGGCGTCATAAACCCTTTGTAACCGTCAACTGCACAGCCATTCCTGAACACATAATTGAAAGTGAGCTCTTCGGGCATGAAAAAGGAGCATTCACGGGGGCATGGAAGGATAAAAAAGGGCTTGTGGACGAGGCAAACGAGGGAACCCTGTTCCTGGACGAGATAGGTGACCTGAGCCTGGCCATGCAGGCCAAGCTCCTGCGTCTTCTCCAGGAAGGAGAATATAAGCCGGTGGGCAGCGTCCATACCAGGTACGCTGATATTCGGTTTGTTGCCGCCACTAACCATAACCTGAGGCAACGTATAGCAAAAAACCAATTTAGAGAAGATCTTTTCTACCGTCTTAATGTAATTCGTTTCCACTTACCCCCGCTTCGTGAGCGGCGTGAAGACATCCCTGTACTGGCGCGTCACTTTCTGGAAAAGTACAGCAGGCGAAACCACAAAAAGATAGAGAATATTTCGCCGGAGGTTATGTCCATGCTCATGGCTCGCAAATGGCCCGGAAACGTCAGAGAACTGGAAAATGTAATCGAGCGGGGGGTGATACTGTGTCAATCGGATCGAATCAAACTCGAAGATATCATGCCCCAAACGACAGAGACAAGCCTGCTACCCTACTTCAGCGACCAAATTCTCAAGCTACCTTTCAAGGAGGCCAAAGAGGTCATCATCAGAGCCTTTCATCAACAATATATCCAGGCTATGCTTCAGCAGAACAAGGGCAACATCTCAAAGGCTGCGGAGCAGGCCGGTGTGCAACGGCAGTATCTCCACCGCCTTATGAAAGAGGAAAATATCACCGCCGAGGGCTTTAAAGAAAA
>QMMV01000179.1 GCA_003647435.1 Deltaproteobacteria bacterium
ATATTATCGCATACGGGCAATCCGGTATAGGCTGTCTCACTGTCTGAGAGCGTTAGCGAGCGTTAAGAAAGAACGGTTAAGCAACAAACCTATGCTGTAGCCTAACTGATGTTGGCAACCAGTCCATGTTATTGTACCGTCCAGGCGCTGTTCTTTCTTTACGCTCGGTTATGCTCGAGTTTGAGGCGGTCTATACCGGATTGCCCGTATGCTCATTGTGTCTTTTTTTTGAAACAGCTAAACTGATACCAAAAATCTAAATTGTTACTGCTCCTCGAAGTCTCTTTCTGCATATTCAATTCCCTGCCTTTTTAGAATCTCGTAATATGCGAGTATCTGCCGCACGTGAAAAACGGCCTCTGTGCCGCGGCAATAGCCGTACTTGCTCTTTTTGTAATATTTCCGTTGACGCAACAACGGCAACGTCTTTTCCAGGGACGACCACTTGTTGGGGTCAAGCTCCATCTCTGATGCTATCCTGCGTGCATCTTCGATATGTCCCTTTCCAACATTGTAAGCAGCCAAAGCAATACAGAGCCTGTCTGGTTCATCTGCTGCACCATACATGTCATAAAGTCTTCTCAGATATCTTACCCCCGCCATGATACTTTCATCTGGATCAAGCCGGTTTTCCACTCCAAGTTCCTTAGCAGTCGGCAAAGTCAACTGCATCAGCCCCCTAACCCCGGAAAAACTTTTAGCCATAGGGTCAAACTGGGACTCCTGGTAGACAAGAGCCGTTATCAGGCGCCAGTCAAGCCCGTAGGCCTCGGCCGCCTCTTCAATTCTCTTTTTGTACTTCGGAAGCAGCACCTGAATCCTTTCGTGAAATTTCCTGATATCGAAGCGGTTGAACCTCTCCAAATAGGCATAATACCGATTATATATCTCATCAAATGTTCCATTTTCCTTAATTGTGTCAAAAAACTGGTTTATCTTCTCAAGTAGAGGAGTTTCTCCCTTTTTCACCGCCCAGCCGAGAGCCTGGGATTTTCCAACCGCAAAAAGTATGCGAAGGTCCGGATAATAACGACGATTCAACAAGGCCACATTCGAGTCAGCCACGGTGAATCCGATCTTTCCCTTTGCCACTGCTTCTATCAGTTCGTCAGTAGTAACATCCTTTAACGCCCTGATCGTTATATCAAGACCATTTTGTCTGAGTTTCCGCAATCCTTCCTCGTAAGATGTTCTTTCGGGGACATAGATGGTTTTCCCCTCCAGGTCGGCAAGATTTTTAATTCCGGCATTATTCTTGTGAGTTATGAGCATTTGCTGGACAGGCAAATAGCCTTGTGAAAATGCTACAGTTTTTGATCTTGAAGGAGTGATGCTTAGGCTTGCGGCAGCAAAATCTGCTGCTTCGCTGTAAAGCAGATGAACCAGTTCATCCCAAGACTCACATACCCTCACTTTGAGGTCGACATGTAGAAAACGGGCAAAGGCTTTTGCCAGGTCGTATTCAAAACCCATTCTCTCGTCCCTGTACACATAGTAGCAATGAGGGCTGTTAAATGTAACCACTGTAATCTTGCCAGACTTTTCAACCCGTTTCAGGGCTCGCCCTCGAGTGCAGGCACTGAGAAGCAGGCAAACCAGGAGAAAAAGAGCAAGCCCTTTCCCGAGGCACCAAACCCTGTTTTGTTTAACATTCATTGCTTTTCTGGCTCACTTCCACTATCAACCTAATTCCACTGAGACGTAATACTGTTGATTGTCCCGCTCTATCAGAAGGACAACATGTTTCTTATCACGATATTTAATCACTGCTTTTTTATAGTCAGCCACGGTTTTTACCACTACTTCATTGATTTTGCGGATCAGGTCACCCGCATGAGCACCTATACGATCAAGATAGCAGTTTCGTCTGACCTCGGTTATGATTACTCCCTCTTTGGCCGCTATTCTGTACCTGAGACGCACGCCTGCACATATCTCGCGCACACGTATGCCAAGGAGCCTGAACCCCCACTCTTCGGCCAGTTTTTCCGGAAATCTGCAGGAATGAACCTTTACAAGGCGGGATGTGGAGTTTTTCCAGACCGTTACAGGGATTGTATCTCCAACAGCAAACTCTTTGATGAGCCGATAATAAGTATCCCGAGAGCTAACGCGCTTTTTGCCTATCGCGACAATAACGTCGCCGTCCTTCAAGCCTGCTTCATCAGCCGGACTTCCCTTAGCTACCGCTCCTATTATGACCCCCTCTTTTTCGGGAACGTTGAAATACCAGGCAAGTTTCGGGTCAAGATCATGGACAATCACACCGATCCACGGAACATGTACCTCGCCGTATTTGATCAGATCATCGATCACCCGCTTCGCCTTGTTGATAGGTATCGCAAAACCAATTCCTTGAGCTTTTGAGTAAATCGCTGTATTGATGCCGATCAGTTCGCCGTTGATATTGAGAAGGGGCCCGCCGCTATTACCAGGATTTATTGAGGCATCTGTCTGGATGAACCCACGATACACCCTGTCTTCTGCCTTGACACAACGGTTCAGCGCACTGATAACTCCCGTGGTGACGCTGTGAGAGAGGCCAAATGGATTCCCTATTGCTATTACAGTTTCCCCGATCATTAAGTCATCGGAATCCCCCATTTCGACTGCCGGGAGCGGCTGATCCGATGTGATCTTGAGGACCGCAAGGTCGAAATCGGGGGCGGCGCCCACTAATTCGGCATCCAACTCTCGTTCGTCATTCAGGACGACTTTTATTTTCGCGCTTCTGGCAATCACGTGCTCGTTGGTCAATATGTAACCCCTGTTTCCGTCAATAATCACGCCGGAGCCGAGGCTCTTTTCCTTCCGACGCTGTTGATAACCGGGTTCGAAGAAATCCCTAAAAAAGGAATCGAAAAAGGGATCAAGGCGAAAGTCGAAGAAAGGGTTCGAACGCTCTATTATCTCGTATTCACTGCTGATGTTCACCACCGCGGGGCTTACTTTTCTGACTGCCCTGACGATGGCATTTTCCCGTTGATAGGCAGCGGAGCACGAATCTGGGGGGGCTGACAGGCTAAGAACAAGTACCGCGACGGCCAGGGCAAACTGTCGTAAACAACCATGTATATCGTACTGCATTTGGATAAGCTCCTTGTGTTAAGAATCAAGCGGCCAAAAAGCTCAATTAGAAGTTGTGCGTTATGGGTGGATAGAATATAATGTTTATAACTCCTTCTCCTGATTGAACTTTAAATATACGTTCGGGTGATTTTAAAGCTACATTGTTATGCCTAACCCATAAATATAACAACAAATCGGTGAGACGTCAAACCTTCCCGGAGATATTATCCCTGTTGCGCCATCCGAGCCATTACCTCGGATCGGAGATCAATGCGATCAGAAAAGACCCCTCTCAGGTGCGGCTTCGCTTTGCCCTTGCATTTCCCGATTTGTACGAAGTAGGGATGTCGCATATTGGAATGCAGATACTCTACTATATCCTGAACAGGAAAAACGAGATCGCAGCGGAAAGGGTGTTTGCTCCTGGAACAGACCTTGAGCGCGAGTTAAGGGCTGCCAATAGACCACTCTGTTCTCTGGAAACACGAACTCCACTTGCGGAGTTTGATATCATTGGCTTTTCCCTCATGTACGAACTCACCTATACAAACATATTAAACATGTTGAGCTTGAGTTCCATACCCTATTATTCAAAGGATCGCGACATGCGGCACCCCTTTATAATAGCCGGGGGCCCGTGTGCATTTAATCCAGAACCGCTTGCAGATTTTTTCGACGCCATCATTGTAGGGGATGGAGAGGAAGTGATCCTCCAGGTAGCCGATGCATGGCTTGAATGGAAAGACGCTGGCGCTGATCGCGAAAGCCTCCTCAAAGAATGGTCAAAGCTTCAGGGTGTCTACATTCCCTCTTTCTTTGAACCGGCTATAGACCCCCGAGGATTTCAGCTGCTCGAACCTACGATTCCCGGATATACTACCGTGCGCAAGGCACTGGTTTGCGATCTGGACGGAAGTCCCTATCCAGATCGTCCTGTGGTTCCATTTGGAAGACCGGTCCATGATCGCCTGAGCCTTGAGGTTTTCCGAGGTTGCACCAGAGGGTGTCGGTTTTGCCAGGCCGGAATGATTTACCGCCCTGTGCGCGAGCGTTCCCCCGAGACTGTCCTGTCTTTAGCGGAACGTGCGCTGGCAAACACAGGCTATGAGGAAGTCTCTCTGCTTTCTCTAAGTACCGGAGACTACACTTCGCTCCTGCCCCTGATGGAGCAAATGATGAAACTATGTGAGACTGAACAGATAGCCGTTTCTCTTCCCTCCCTGCGTGTTGACAGCCTCACCGAAAAGCTCTTGACCCATATCAAGCGTGTCAGAAAAACAGGCTTTACTATTGCTCCCGAGGCTGGAAGCCAGCGGCTTCGCGATGTTATTAATAAGAATATTACCGAAGAAACCCTCGAAAAGACCGTTCGTACAGTCTTTGAGTCGGGCTGGCAACTCATCAAGCTTTACTTTATGATAGGGCTTCCAACAGAAACAAAGGATGACATAGATGCGATCGTTCATCTGGTGAAACGGCTTCAGGGGATTCCTGTTTCAAGGAAGAAAAGGATTAATGTCAGTGTTTCCACATTCGTTCCAAAGGCCCACACCCCTTTCCAGTGGTGTTCTCAGATCTCTGTGAGCGAAAGCAGGGAAAGGCTTCGCGCGCTTCGAAGCGAGCTCAAAGGCCGGGGGCTGCGCTTTAAGTGGCAAGACCCTGAAATGAGTTTTCTTGAAGGACTTTGGGCACGAGGTGACAGGCGCCTGAGCCCCCTGTTGGTCAGGGCTTACGAAATGGGGTGTCGCCTCGATGCCTGGAGTGAGCATTTTCGATTTGACAGATGGCAGGAGGCTATTGAGGCATCTGGTATAGATACTTCGTTCTACGCCACTCGCCCCCGCGACCTTTCAGAGCCTCTTCCCTGGCATCACATTGATTCGGGGGTTTCAGAGGGTTTCTTAAAGGAAGAATGGCAAAAGGCTTTAACGGGAAGCCACACCCAGGATTGTCGAACAGGCAGATGTGCCCTTTGTGGTGTTTGTGATTTCAAAAGAGTAAAACCAATTTCCTTCGCAGCAAAAGTTCAATGGAACTTCCGCCTCTTTCTCATAAACCCTCTGCAAAACCCCTTTTTCAAAAA
>QMMV01000180.1 GCA_003647435.1 Deltaproteobacteria bacterium
GCGTGGGAACGCCCTCTCTGCGTGGGAATGCAGACATCCCGGCTCTGCTCCCTGATCACGCCAACACTCGACTATAGTGTTAATTTGATTTGACACGCTCATTTTATCGCGATAATATGAGTGTGTGAAATCAAATAATTATATTCCACGGACAGTCGAAGACTACGCCTTTGACGAGACCCTCGTCGGCAGACACATGGTGTTTCTGGCAGGGCCGAGACAGGTTGGGAAAACTGTGCTGTCCAAGCATTGGTTGAAAAAACATGGATGTATATCGCTATACTTCAACTGGGATGATATCTCAACACGTCGTGCCTACTTTGCTGACAGCCGTTTTTTCGAATCACCCGCAAGGTCCCTCGGCATTCAGGATCCATGGATAGTATTCGATGAGATCCACAAGCGCAAGCGCTGGCGCGACATACTCAAAGGCGCTTACGATCTTTTCGGCCATGAATTCAGGTTCCTAATAACTGGCAGCGCCCGCCTGGATCTGTTTCGCCGTTCAGGAGACTCGCTAATAGGAAGATACAATCTCTTCCATATGATGCCCCTGAATATAGCCGAGATAACCCATGTAAAAAGCGCTGATTGTTTCCTGAAACAGAGGCAGTTTCACAAACTGACCGCGAGTTTCGACAACAATATTTCCCGTCGGTTAGCTCCAGATATTATAGATGCCTGCGATGCTCTCTTGCGATATGGCCCATTTCCTGAACCTTTTCTCAGGCAGAACATTAGATTTTGCCGCAAATGGCATCAGGACTACTTGACTTTGGTAATAAGAGAGGAACTCAGGGATGTCAGCCGGGTAACCGAGCTCGACAAGATTGAGAACCTCCTATTGCTTCTTCCGCCCAGAATCATGGCACCGCTATCCATGGCAAAGCTGGCAAGAGAACTTGAAGCGGCTCATACCACTGTCAAAAATTGGCTGGAACAGCTGAAGAGATTGTATTTGATCTTTCCGGTACCACCGTGGACGGGAAGGGTAGCGAGAGGCCTACGAAAAGAAAAGAAATGGTATTTTCTTGACTGGTACTATGCGCCCGAAGGTGCGGCTCGGCTGGAAAACATGACGGCCACCTACCTCTATCGTGCCTGTCTTGCCATGACCGACATGGGCTACGGAAATTACCGTCTGTATTATGTGAGAACTTTGGACAAAAAGGAAATTGACTTCGTTGTTGCTCGTGACAACAGCCCTGTCATGGCGGTAGAGGTCAAATCGGGTGACCTAAAATTATCTCGCTCACTCAAGAATCGCAACAAGCGGTTCTTTGACTCTTCAACCCTTGGGGTTCAAGTGGTTGACCAAAGAAACGTACTTCAAAAATACGCCAATGATACGTGGGTTGTCAGCGTAGAGAGGTTTCTACCTGTCCTGGTGTAGAAAAGCCGTTGCCCTCGTTCCCACGCTCTGCGTGGGAACGCCCGCTCTCGTTCTCTCATCCCTCGTTCCCACGCTCCGCGTGGGAACGCCCTTTGACATCGCCTGTAGCAAGCCTTAGATTTGTCAAAAAACGTTTTAGACCAAGCGAAAAGGGATTTGGGCAACAGGCCGTTAACTATCAACCCCAACTACCCACTCCCTACTACCTACTCCCTACTGCTTACTCCCCACTCCCTATACTCTCTCCTGCTTTCCATCGGTGAACCGTCAACGGTCAAGATCTCATCTTCATGCCACCCACCACCGGATACCCCAAATAAAAAAGGCCGGGGGAACAACAGCCATGTTGCCCCTCCGGCCTTTAGTCTTTAATTAACCCCTTTAATTATTAATGATGTACTGCTGTGCTGTGGTGACTCGGCGCTATATGAGTCGGAGTAATGATCGGCTCATACTCGCCGATCTCGTGAGTCGTGGTCTCCTCCCCTGGCTGATGAGGTTGTTCCGGAGCAGGAGTCTCATGCGATGTAGCAATGCCGAGCACACCAATTCCCGAATCGTCGCCGGATAACGCTCCTGCAGCAATTGCAGCGGCAGCGGCGGCAGAAACTCCGGCAACAGCCGCGGCACTGATCCCCGCGGCAGCACCCCCTCCGGCCCCCGCTGCTCCCGCGCCAACGCCAGCCGCACCAGGCTGTCCGAAGGCAAGGGAAGCAGAGAAAACAAAAATCAATGAGGCAATCAATAATATCCGACCCATCTTTAAATCCTTCATTTCTTCCTCCCGCGATTTATCAACATCTTTCCACGTACAGAATGCCTATCATTTGCTGGCCTTGTAAATCCCGCTGCACCGGGACTGCGTTGCCCGGTATCTCTCCCCCCTTTTCACGGGCGCAACCTCTATAGGGGGGCGATTCATGAACCGCCCCCCTACGGGGGAAATTCATGAATCGCCCCTACATCAGGCAGCGAGCCTCTCCTTCATCCCCTTTACTTCACCTTCCAATATCTGCACCCGCGTCTCAAGTCTTACCACGTCACTTTCCCGTGCGCAGGTTGCAATGAACTCGTCTATCCTTGTATTCTGTTTGTCAAGCCGTAAAATCAGGTCACTGTGAATATCTTGCATACGGTTGTAAACCTTACTAATTTCGCTTCTCACCTCCGCCCGGAGACCGTCAATCCGATTGTTAGTGGCATCAATTTTGTCACTCAGCTCGGCCCGAACTCCGTCAATCCGATTGTTCGTATCATCAATCCGCTCATTCGTGGCATCAATCTTCTCACCGAGCTCGGCCCGAACTCCGTCAATCCGGCGGCTTTGATCAGCAAGATGCGTGTTAATATCGTCGAGCCGCTTATTCGTTAACTCCAGATTAGTGCTGATCTTGGCATTTTCTTCCCGGATCTTCGCCAGGTCAGGCAGTACCATATCCTGGAGTATTTTTACCGTTTTCTCTTTTAGATCCATCATCCCCCCTCACCCTGCCCTCTCCCCGCGTGGGGAGAGGGCTAAGGCAACGGGATATCGTATGGTGGGCCTTGCCCACCGTGAATTACAATTACCTCAGGATTGACCTGAACCACTCACCAAATCGGCCAACCACGCCGGCAGGCCCGTCAAACACAGACCCATGTCCCGCCGTGTTGATAAAGCAGCCGGACACTCCGCCGGCCCCTTCAGCCGCTGCAGCAGCAGGAGGTGTGCCAACGCCGAACACCGACAGCGATCTTACCCAGAAGGTTACGGAACCCGTCTGGCCATCGCCCACATAATCCGTGCTTATGATATGGGTGGTTGGAACGGTAGAGCCATTACCCGCCTCAAGGATGGCTAAGGTGTCTGCATGGTAGATGACGTATTTGCCGCTTTCAAGGTCACCAGGACCAACCACACTCAGGTCGATCGGGAGTGTGATGACAATCCTGTTGATATCGCCCGCTGTCAACGTGTACGCTGGGTCAGCAGACTCGGCGGTAATTTCATATACATAGGTCGGTGATCCCTTAGTTGCATCCGTATCAACAGTCTTAGCCACCTGCTTGACAACTATTGTAGCAGGCTTTGTCACACCAGCAATCGGAACCTCAACCTTCACCTCTTGGCCTTTGTAAGTCAGATCCAGGGTTGTCTCCTGACCTCCGGTTACTGTTATTGTTCCGGATTCAGCGGCAACAGTCTGGTCACCGGAATCTGCGACGGTGGTTGCAACCAAACCATCAGTCCCGGTAAAGTCCACCGTGCCTATCGACTGGTTTTCTAAAACCTTTGGTTCATAACCGGCCATTGTGGCAACTACAGTCCAACCAGTCTGAGGAGCACCCACAGGAAGCACTATTGTGTAAGCACCTGCGGCGCCAGTAGTTGCCTGGTATTGTGTCTCGAAGGTCTGGTAGGCAAAGACCGTAGCGCCAACCAGAGCAGTTCCTCCCGTATCTTCAACGGTACCGGTTATCCAATCAGTAGGATCAGTGCTTTTTTCCACTAAGCTCACCGCAACGTTCTTGGAGGCCGAAGCGACAATCTTGTCAAAATAACCGGTAGCTGTCACACTGTATTTATATGTGCCACCCGTAGCAGGCAGGCTGAATGTCACCTTGCCATCGGCATCAGTACCAGTGGCCGATGACCATTCCACCGGATAATTCACGGCAACAGTAGCTGTAAGAGGCACGCCGCCACTTGTGACAGTAACGGTGTAAGTGTCTATCGGAATTACCCTGTAGATGTCGGAAGTAACCGAATCCAGACCTGCAGCAATCAGATCCGATGCATCTGTAGCGGTAAACTTGACCTTAAACGATTTGATCGCATCGATATCATCCGGCGTATAGGTAAATGTCTCCACCGGAGAACCACCATTAACAGTAAAGGTGCCATATCCCTCTGTACCCGTCACATCATTGCCGCTCAGGTCATACTGGGTCACGGTAAACGTAGTCGCAGCAGGAGCACCCGTTACAGTTAGCGTCTGGGCTGCGGCATTTTCCAGCATGACCTTGGCACTCGGATCAACCTTCATGGGTACTTTCACCGTGAAAGAATCCGTGGCAACTCCGTCGCTGGCAGTGATCGTATACACTCCGGCAAAGGCGCCTGTTGATGGGGCGGTAAATTTATAAGATGCACCCGTACCCGTGTCAGAGTAGCCATCCGGGCCGGTTACAGTCCAGGCGTAACTGATGTCAATACCGCCTTCAAGCTGGTAGGTAGCAGAATCCCCTGCCTGGATGACCGGCGGCTCGACCGGTTTGTCTTTGATTCCGAATCGACCATAAACATGAATCTGCCCGCTGTCAGTCATAGTGCCGTCACCAGTAACCGTAACGGTTACATCCTGCGGAGTTGATGGCGCCGTCCAGGTAACAGATTCACCAGTTGCGGTTGTCGGCGAGCCGGCGCTAAATTCCCACTCATAACTCGTGGCACCAACGGCAGTAAAGGTCTCGCTTCCGCCCGCCGCCACATATACCGGCAATGTAGGCGAGGTGATGCTAAAGACCACATACTCATAACCGTTCGTTTTCGTGGCCGCCTGCGTATCCGGATTGGTCACAACGACATCAACCAAACCTGCAGCGTGCGCCGGCGTGGTGCATGTTATCTGCGTCGCTGAAACAACTACATTGGTGGCTGCTATACCGCCAAATGTAACAGTAGCACCATCAACAAAGTTGGTACCCGTAATAGTTACAGCCGTCCCACCATCAACTGTCCCTTTGTCAGGA
>QMMV01000181.1 GCA_003647435.1 Deltaproteobacteria bacterium
ACATAAGTGTTTTCGTATCACTTTAGTCCTTTCAAAAAAAGACAGAAAGAGTGTACAGGATGTCATTCGGGTTTCGGGTTTCGGAGCCTGTAGCAAGCCTTAGATTTGTCGTAACACTTTAGCTCTTTTAAAAACAGACATACGGAACGGACAGGCCATCCGATTGGAGACCGTCTCAAACTCGAGCCCCCTGCCTTCCGGTTGATCCGGCCAACTCTTTTGGAAATTATTCGTGTCGCTTTTGCTGGTTGAGTTTGTTCACGCAACCCTCACATGACGGCCGTCCCGGGCTCACAGGGACTATCCACGGTAAGCAACCTGCACGTATCCCCGTCAGCAGCAACCAGAATCATTCCCTGGGAGAGGATACCCATCAACTTAGCCGGCTTTAGGTTGGCTACAAGAATTACCTGTTTCCCTGTGAGGTCTTCAGGTTCGTAACTTTTTGCTATACCGGCAACAATCGTCCTCACATCTCCTGCATCAACCTTTAATTTTATCAGGTCCTTGCTTCCGCGAACATGTTCGGCATGAAGCACTCTGGCAACCCGAATGTCAATCTGCTGAAAGGTTTCCACCGATATTTCGGGCTTTGCCTCAAACGACGGCTCTGTGGCGGGCACTCCCCGGCGAGATAACTTCAAGTTATCCTTTTCGATCCTTGGGAATAGCGTAATCGTCTTTGGAAGCTTCGTACCTGGTATCGTTTTTCCCCAGGTCCTGAGGTCTTCTAATTTCTGGAAGTGGGCTGCAGAAGGCATCCCGAGGTGTCTTTGCATTACCAGGCACCTCTCCGGCATAAACGGGTAGAGAAGCCCGGCAATCACACGAAGTCCCTCAAGGATATTGTAAAGCACCATCTGCAGCTGTTTATGCTGGGACTTTTTCTTGGCAAGCTCCCACGGAGCAGTGATGTCTATATATCTGTTAATGTAGTTTACAAGCTGCCAGATCGCCACAAGGGCCTTGTGGAAAGCGAAACTTTCCATTCCTTTCTGGTAGTCGCCAATGGCCTTCATGACATATAATTTCATATCACGGTCAAGACTGCTTTCCGGAGCTGCATCGCCTTGCGGCACGATACCATCGAAGTATTTGTGGACCATGGTCAAGCTGCGGCTGAAGAGATTCCCAAGGTCGTTAGCCAGATCAGAATTAATGCGTTGAATCATGCTCTTCTCATTGAAGCTTGCATCAAGACCAAAGACCATCTCCCGCATCAGAAAGTACCGAAAGGCATCTGCACCGTATACATCTATTAAGTCAAGGGGATCTACTACATTTCCGAGGCTTTTGGACATCTTCCCCTGATCGACATTCCAGTAACCGTGAACATGCAGACGCCGATACAGCGGAATACCAGCGGCCTTGAGGATGATGGGCCAGTATATGCCGTGAGGCTTGAGGATATCCTTTGCCACAATGTGATGGGCAACAGGCCAGAATGTCTTGAAACGTTTGTCATCCGGATATCCTAAGGCGGAGACGTAGTTTACAAGGGCATCAAACCAGACATAGGTAACGTACTGTTCGTCAAAGGGAAGGGTAATCCCCCACTTTAAGCGGGATTTGGGACGGGATATACATAGGTCGTCGAGAGGCTCACGCAAAAAGGCAAGCACCTCGTTCCTATAACGGTCAGGGGTAATGAAATCCGGATGGGTATTGATATACTCAATAAGCCAGTCCTGATATCGGCTCATCCTGAAAAAATAGTTAGACTCCTTGATCACCTCCGGTACCGTTTTATGATCAGGACATCTTCCATTCACTAACTCCCGTTCAGTATAGAAGCGCTCGCACCCGAAACAATATGCTCCCTCATATTCGCTGAAGTAGATGTCTCCAGCATCGTAGATCTTTTGCAACAAATCCCTGACAATGCTGATGTGATCAGGATTGGTTGTACGAATGAAATAGTCGTACTTTATATGGATCTTAGGCCATAAGTCCCTGAATAGCTTACTGACCTGATCGACATAAACCATGGGGCTCAAACCCTCTTCTCTCGCTGCACGGACTACTTTGTCTCCGTGTTCATCAGTCCCTGTCAAAAAATAAGTTTCCTGACCGCAGATTTGATGGTATCGATTTGCCACATCAGCCACAATAGTGGTGTAGGCGTGACCGAGATGAGGTCTCGCATTCACATAATAAATAGGTGTTGTAACATAAAACGGTTCCTTCATTTAACATCCTTCCGATTTAGACGTTATTCGTTATCCGTCATTTGTTATTGGGTGCTATGGATGAGTTTTTCAGCTTTGAGCATTCACCGAAGTTATTTCGTTTAATCCAACTTCAAACTGATGGGCCTCATCCACCTGGATAACGATCGATTCCTTTAGCACATTATGTCGGACGACCCTCCCACGACCCTTCTGGGTTCGCACTATCTTTCCACAATCCGGGAACTTCTTTTTAAGCTCGCAATAAGTGTCATATTCAAAAGCCAGGCAGCACATGAGCCGCCCGCACAGCCCGGAAATCTTACTGGGAT
The DNA here is from genome assembly GCA_003647435.1 of Deltaproteobacteria bacterium. Classification (GTDB taxonomy): domain Bacteria; phylum Desulfobacterota; class Desulfobacteria; order Desulfobacterales. The sequence goes on from QMMV01000181.1 coordinate 2,501, forward strand.
TCAGCGACAGGCCTTGTTCTTTTGCCATTCGCACAGATACCGGGTGAAACTCACGCATAAAGGCGTGGCAGCACAATTCATGGCCACACGGCCCAATGCCTCCGATCATTTTGGCTCTATTACGGACCCCGATCTGGCGCATTTCGATACGCACTTTGTAAGTTTTGACAAGCATCTTTACCAGTTCTCGAAAATCGACACGCCCGTCAGCCGTATAGTAAAACGTAAGCTTATCGGCTTCGAGCCGAGTCTGCACTGAGACAAGGTGCATATCGAGCCCAAGTTTTTTGATACAGTCGTTGCAATATGTAAAGGCGGATCTTTCCAGGTCAAGGTTTTTTTTGTACTGTTCAACATCTCCATCATTCGCCATGCGATAGACTTTCTTCAGGGAAAGCCTCTCCTCCTCTTTTGTTGGAGGCCTCGGGGTTGTGACAACCGTGCCGAAGGCGAGTCCATCCGTGGTTTCGACAATCACATGACTGCCACAGGAAACAACGAAGTGACCGGCATCACAATTATAAATCTTTCCACCCGGCCTGAATCTTGTACCGACAATCTTACCCATGAGCTAAGTTCCCCAACTCGTAACACTTCAGCTCTTTTAAAAAACAGACATACGGAACGGACAGGCCTATCCGCAATGATATTTTCAAAAATCTAAACTGATACCCCAGCTCTTATCTGCAGTTTCGAAAAATCATTGGTGGTTATGCCTAAACCCGGTATCACCGAAAGCAGAACTATAACATAGTGAAACCGTGATATGTATCCATTTTGCGAAAATTGTAACCCGAAAATTTGAATAGGTGGCACACAACGATTTCAACTACTTACAAGACCAACACGTGGTTTTCCGGAATACGGGGTAAACTGAAACATAATAACTGTGTATCATGTGAAAAGGGCTTATGTTTTGAACAGCTGCATCATCATCACCTCTGAGGCAAGACGGCGGTTGGCGTTCCTTCGTATAGCCGCTTGCGCCGAAAAGACTACCTGCATTTTTTCGAGGATCTGATCTATTGACTCTCTTTTTGCAGCATGCCCAATATCCTCCACAAAGTCCTTATTGACAAGCTTTTCAGGACACAGCTTATATATAAGGACATCTCTGAACCAAACAGCGATCAGGCGCAGGGCGTCATCCAATCTGTTTTTATCATTCGCCAGTGCACTGGCGAAGGCAAAAAGGGAGGGTATCGATTCACCGGAAGCCGACTTAAGCCGCTGCAGAATAGATTTGCGCCAATCCATCCAGCTATCTACGTCGGCCGAAAGCGCCATCCCAAGGCTTCCTCTGGCCAATATGGCGAGGATTATGGCGGTTTCCCTGCTCAGGCCGCGGCTTACAACAAGGCTGTCAGCGATTTTTTCCGTGGGAATCGGCCTGAAGGGAATGTGCCGGCATCTGGATACAATCGTCGGCAGCAAATCGGTGGTCTGGTTTGCAGTAAGGATTATGACGGTAGCATCTGGAGGCTCCTCCAAGACCTTCAGGATAGCGTTGGCAGCTTCGGCGTTCATCCTGTGTGCACTCTGAATGATGACGACCCTCCATTTCCCCTCAACAGGCGCAAACCTGAGTTGTTTGCACATGTTTCTCACCTGGTCGATCTTGATAAAGGCGCCGTCAGGTCTGACCGTAATCACGTCCGGGTGATTGCCGGAAATCACCTTCTGGCAGGATCGACACCTACCACAACCCGAAACACCGACAGGGTTCAAGCAGTTAAGAGCCATAGCGAGCGCCCCGGCAGTTGTCTGCTTGCCTATACCGTCAATTCCCGTAAAAAGCAAGCTATGCGGAAGGCGGTTTCTCAGAAGCATTTGGGTCAACATGCGAATTGGGCCTGCCTGGCCAAGGATTGATTCAAATGTCATCATTTGACTAAAGTGACTAAAGTGAACTAAAGTTTGAAGTGACCGAAGTGTCCGGTCATTTGTTGTACTTGCAGTTACTGCCTCCTGATTTTCCTCCTGTCCACTTGTACTTTATACAATACTGTCAACAAGCGCAACAGGAAAATGGCTTGACACTCCATACAACCTTAATGTAACTTTTCGCTGGTTGGAGCTCCATGTCCCGTGTCGATCCAGAGAGGCACAAAATACCAAATTCATAGAATTGATATGTCCGATGACCGCGTCCTTTAGCAGTGATATTGTGCAGATGGTTCTCCATGCAGGGCTCATGGTACGGCTTGTTCTGTTGGTTTTGCTGTTTTTTTCCATAACGTCATGGGCAATAATATTCACAAAATACCGGCTCTTCAAAAAGGCCCGAAAAGAATCGAACAGATTTATCAACCTTTTCTGGAACACGCGAAGCCTTTCTGAAGTTTTTGCAGCCTCAAGGCAATTTCACTACAGTCCCACGGCCAGGATATTCCGTGTTGCCTATGCGGAACTCAGAAAAGTGAGCAAGCCCCCCTCATCGACATCGGGTAGCCACAAGACCCAGAGGCTGACACCGCATCAGCATGTGGTTGCGGTTGACAACATCAAACGGGCACTTCGCCGGGCAGCAAACGTGGAGATGGTCGGCCTCACCAAGGCCCTGCCATTTCTGGCAACTACAGGAA
>QMMV01000182.1 GCA_003647435.1 Deltaproteobacteria bacterium
AGCATAGCCTTTCGACGATCTCCAAAACCGGGGGCCTTAACGGCGGCACATTGCAGTGTGCCACGCAGTTTGTTCACCACCAGGGTAGCCAGGGCTTCTCCTTCCACGTCTTCGGCAATAACCAGAAGCGGTTTCCCCATCTTGGCAACCTGTTCGAGGAGGGGAAGCAGATCCTTCATGACACTGATTTTCTTCTCGTGAATCAGGATGTAAGGATCCTGCAGCGAGGCAACCATTTTGTCAGAGTCCGTGACAAAATAGGGAGAAAGATAACCGCGGTCGAACTGCATTCCCTCTACCACCTCAAGTGTGGTTTCCATGCTTTTCGCTTCTTCTACTGTAATGACGCCCTCTTTGCCGACCTTGTTCATCGCCTCAGCAATGATATTTCCTATAGTTTCGTCATTGTTAGCCGAAATGGCGCCAACCTGGGCAATCTCACGCTGGTCCCTCGTAGGCTTGCTCAACTTGGCCAATTCGGATACAACTGCATCCACTGCTTTTTCAATCCCGCGCTTGATGGCCATGGGGTTGTTGCCTGCTGCTACAAGCTTCTGACCCTCGGTGTAAATAGCCTGGGCTAAAACGGTGGCTGTAGTGGTACCATCACCTGCAACGTCGCTGGTCTTGCTGGCAACCTCTTTTAGCATCTGGGCGCCCATATTTTCGAACTTATTCTCCAGCTCAATCTCCTTTGCTACAGTCACGCCGTCTTTGGTGACGGTGGGAGCGCCCCATGACTTTTCCAGAATTACGTTCCTGCCCTTAGGGCCAAGGGTCACCTTCACGGCATCGGCCAGAGTGTTGATACCCTTTAGAACGGCCTCCCGGGCCTTCACATCAAATTGAATTTCTTTTGCACCCATGTTGTTATATCCTCCTTAAAAGTTTTCTTGTTAACTTGTTAATAATACGGGCAAATTTTCCCTTGCCATAGTTAACTCAATAGATCAAAAAACAGAACGTCCTATTTTTCAATTACTCCCAACACGTCATCTTCACGCATAATAAGATATTCTTCACCCTCTATCTTTATGTCGGTACCCGCATATTTGCTAAAGAGTATACGATCATCTTTTTTCACATCCAGCGGCATCACTTTGCCATTTTCTCCAACCTTCCCCTTGCCAACTGCAACAACCAAACCTTCAGATGGTTTCTCTTTGGCTGTATCGGGGATAATAATACCACCCTTGGTCTTTTTTTCTTCCTCAAGTCGTTTTACAAGTATTCGATCCTGCAAAGGTCTGATTTTCATGCTACACAATCTCCTTCTATCTGAGTTTTTTTCTTTAAGGTGCTTTTCGTAAAAGCTTTCTTTATGAGAACTCCCACAAGTTCAGAAAACTTACATCCGCCCGGTGTCACCTCCTTTCACAGGACATAGAATTCCGATATAAATTAAATTAAAATAGAAATGGCAAAAGTTTTCAGGGATGAAAGAAGAATCCGGATTGCATTCTGATCTTGAAAAACAAGGGAGATGAAGACTGATGCCGGTAAAAAACCTTTTTCTTTTATTCTCCCTTTTTTGCCGAAGCAGATTCGGTCTCTGATTTCTTGCACGTCTTTGTTGGGTGTGAACGGGATGCCCCCGACTTGTTTGCATAGTCGGTTGCATACCACCCTGTACCCTTGAGATGAAACGTGCTTTGCGAGATAAGCTTGTGAAGTTTTCCGCCACACTTCTCACAGGTCTTCACAGGCGGCTCGGAAATTTTCTGCCACACTTCCATATGCCTTCCACATTTTGTGCATTCATATTCGTAAATCGGCATTTACGCACCCCTCCAATTCTGATGCTTCAGAAAAACCTGCAGTAAAGATAATAAATGATTATGATTTGTCAAGTAACAAATTTAAACTTCAATCACACGATCCAGAGGTTTATGCCAGGCTCTGTAAAACCTGAAAACGGCCTCAATGCCCTGGATGCGGCTCGGTTTCAAAATAGTGTAGGTTTTTTCATGCACTCGAGCTTCTTCTTCTATCTTTTCTTGCGGCGAGGCATCAAAGGCCTGCAAGAACTTAGTAAAACGAATCACATGGATCAATTCGTGAGTTATGATATAGAGAACGAACGGAAACAAGTGCAACTCCGGAAATTCATTCAGAGTAAAAAGGATATTGTGATCTTGAAGGCATATCTTGTAAAAATCATATCTTGATGAGCCAAGGGATGTGTCTACTTTATGCCCCACGTACTTGATAATCTGCGCAAAGGGTCCATCGACAATCTCCTCCGGGGAAAGGTCTGCCAGCGTCCTGATATCATAACGACGCCGTCTCCATTCGGCAAATGACATCTTATACGCATTGCTGGTCATCTCTTCGGCCACAGCAACCGCCTCGTTGACGATCGACAGTTGGTCTTTGCGAAAATGTTTCAGAACATGTACAGACACCAATTCTCCGTACTCACAAAGTTATTTTGTCTTAGCCTCATGAAAACCAAACAGGCTCATAAAAGCTTCAAGGGGGCATCTTTTAAGAAGCCAAATTGTTACTTTTATCTTAATCTTACACAAATAAAGCAAATGAACAAGGAAAAAGGTGGACAGATATCGCTCAATGTATTATGTGGGTTCCTGAATCTCAAAAGTTTCAAAGAGTGGAGGTGGTGCTGTGGGAAGTGTCATCAAGAAACGGAAAAAAAAGATGCGCAAGCACAAACACAAAAAGTTACTGGCTCGCACCCGTCATCAGAGAAGGAAAAAATGACCTGCTATTTCTTGCCAGTATAGCCTTTTAAATATTTGAAAAACTCCGTGTCGGTAGAGAGAACGAGGGAGCTGTCTCTGTCAAGCGTCTCCTTGTAAATGTCAAGGGTTTTCACAAAGGAGTAAAAATCAGGATCAAGCCCGTACGCATCAGCATAAATCTTTGTAGCCTCTGCATCGGCCTTACCCATAATCTCCTGAGCTTTTCTGTAGGCGTTTGAAGTAATTCTTTTCATCTCTTTTTCGGTTTCGCCCTCAATCCTGCGCGCTTCTCCCTTCCCCTCTGAACGAAATTTTTCAGCTATCTGCTTGCGTTCTGCGATCATGCGCCCAAAGACTGATTTCTGGACCTGATCCACATAGTTGAGCCGCTTGATTTTCACGTCAACCAACTTTATGCCGAACTTCGCAAGCTTGGGCTGAGCCTGCTCCATAATCTGCTTGGTTATCTTTTCTCTGCCCATCTTGACTGAACTAAGGGCCTTTCTTTCTACAACTTCTTCGAGACCCACTTCAAAAGTATCAAGCTCTCGATTTGTATTTCTCACTGTCTCGATCAGGGGATATGAAGAGATAAGGTTGCGAACTGCCGCATCAACGATATCGTCCAGGCGGCCTAATGCACCTGTCACATTATTTACGGTCTGGAAGAATTTCAGTGGATCTACGATCTTCCAGCGGGCGAAGGTGTCCACCCATATAAAAGTCTTGTCCAGCGTGGGAATTTGCCCGGGATCACCGTCCCACTCCAGGAGGTTCTTTGGAAAATAATTGGCACCCTGTATAAATGGAATCTTCAAATAAAGACCCGGATCCTTTTTGGGTTTTCCAACAACTCTGCCGAATTGAGTGACAAGAACTTGCTCGGTTTCATCCACCACATAGAATGCCTGCAGGCTTAACAGGAAGGCAACAACAACAAATATGATAACCAATCCTTTCAGTTTCATTTTTGCCCTCCTTGTTGTTTGCCTAAATTAAGGATTGGCAGCAAGTTTTTTTGATCGGCATCAACGATGTACTTCTGGCCCAACTTAGGAAACAGATCTGTGAGCGCTTCAAGATAAAGGCGTCTGCGTGTGACATCCTTTGCCTTGGCGTATGCTCTATACTGGGCGATAAACCTGGCAGCATCACCTTTGGCACGGTTGATCCGATCCAGGGCATAACCCTCGGCGGCCTTCACAGTCTTTTCTGCATTCCCTTTGGCAGCAGGGATGGCCTTGTTGTAAGCTTCTCTTGCCTGATAGACCATTCTTTCCTTTTCCTGAATTGCCTGGTTCACCTCGTTAAAAGACGGCTGGACAGGTTCCGGCACATTCGTCTTTTTCATTTCAATGGTCACAACGTAGATACCCGTTTCTGCCTCATCCAGTTCCTTCTGAAGAACAGCGCGCGCCTCGTCGGCAATCTCTTCTCTTTTGCTGATGACCTCGTTAATACTTCTATCGCCCACAACCAAGCGCATGGTCGATTCTGCTAAATCTCGCAATGTGCCTCTCACATTGCGAATCTTAAACAGATAGCTGTAAGGATCTTTTACGCGGTACTGCACGATCCAGGGGACCACAGCCACGTTGAGATCACCTGTAAGCATCATGGATTCGTTCTTATACGCCTCACCGGGCGCATATTGCGTGCGAACAGCCGCCCGAAGTGTTCGGAAACCGAACTCTTCCTTGTGTACAAAACGGACCTTCACTTTGGTTACCTTTTCGATTCCTCTCGGAAGCTTGAAATGAAGACCCGGCTGAGTAGTGCGAACGTATTTGCCAAACCGCTGAACGACTCCTACTTCATCCACACCGACAGTATAAAAAGCTGAGGCACCCAGATATATAACCACCAGGATAAGTATGATAATCCAGGCCCCGGGCATCTGAAATTTCTTAAATTTCTGCACCACTTCGTCCACCTGCCGCGGTATACCACCGGCCGATTTTTGCTGCTGTTGCTTCAGCTTGTCCCAGTCCCAGGGCATAATCCTCTTCCCTTGTTAACAGTCCTACCTGAAAAACCTTGTTCCTGTGCCTTAATTACATGTCTCGTATTATAGTTAAGTAATTGAGATTGTAGCTATTTATTTGCGCTGTTGCAGCCTCGATCAGGAAATGATGGAATATTGGTATCAGTTGAGATTTTTGAAAATATTATTGCGGATAGGCCATCCGATTGGAGACTGGCTCACTGTCTGAGAGCATTACTGAGCGTTGAGAAAAAACAGTAGCCTGGATATTCATCCTTGACGATAACTGATATTGTAACCGAATGGATCTAATTTGAACTTCTAAGCGCTGTTTTTTCTTTACGCTCTGTTACCTGCCTGCCGGCAGGCAGGGGCTCGAGTTTGAGACGGTCTC
>QMMV01000183.1 GCA_003647435.1 Deltaproteobacteria bacterium
CTATGATACCCTCGTATTTGATGGTGGGGGCACAGGCTGACAAAGAGATGAACAGGGTGAAAACAAGTAGTAGTTTAAGTCGGTCCATTAGTAATTTCCTTTCCCCTTTTTTCGTGCCTCTAAATGTGACTGCATTTTTCTAAAGTTTGTTTCTATCTCCTTTTTCTTTTTCAGAAGCTCTTCCTCTGAATGGTTTGCCTGTTGAAGCTGGTCCTGGGCCTGGCGGAGCAAGGCCTGGGCCTTTTCCATCTCATCGTCTTCTTGTTTGCCCTGTGGTTTCTTACCTACGGCAGACCTTTTCCTAATTTCTGATATGCTCTTTTCTGCCTCTTGCATTTTCTTGCGCGCTTCTTCTTTCGTGCGCTGGACGTGCCTCAATTTAACCTCAATGTTGGAAAGAATCTTTATTTGCTGACTAAAGTTTTGGAGCATTTCCTCATACGGTCCGGGTGTGACCTTTGCCTTTTCGGGAGCCGGTGGAGGGGGGGGCTCTGGAGCTCCGTCGAACTGGCAAGGGAGATCAGTCATTTTTCCTGTCAAGACATGTTCGGCTTGTCGTTGAAGATATCGTGCGTACACGAAGTCGCCTTTTTTTGCTGCATCAGCGGCCTTCTTTGCGAAATAGCTGGCACACATGGTCCTTTTGATAGGAGATAGATAGGACGTGTCATATCTTCCATTGGATAGTGGTTCTAACTCCTTTTTCAGGTGTTTTTCTAATGGATCTGTTTCTGTGTCTCCAAGGGGCTGGAGTTCCAAATCTCCCGAGGAACCCACGGTATCCAGCTGGGCAAGAAGTTCGCTGGCCGCCTTCTTCCTCATCGCCTTTTCTCGTTCAGTTTGCGCGGCTTGTTCCTCCTGAAGCCTTTTCCATCGGGCAAGCCCTTCCCGGTGCTTGCGAGCCCTTTCCTGTCTCTTCTTTTGATCTTGATAGCTATGACGCTTGGGGACTGTAGTCGGAGGATTAGAGCTTGGTGGGGCAAGGGCGGCAGCCAAAAGACTGCCCAGTAGGCTTCCCATCATCTGACGGGCGAACTCCTGTGAGCTGCTGTAGGATCCATAAGATTGTGAGGTGTTGGCTCCCGTCCCGGGGCTGTCGTAACCAGTTCACCAAGCCTCATTTCCGTATCTGTTAAACCCGCCGGTGGAGGCTCGGGCTAAGGCGTTTGCACATTCTGCTTTTGTACGAAAGCTTCCCTGATATTTTGGAGGGGGACTATAACCCGCTTGTCGCATCGCATTTAGAAGACGGTCAGAGTACACTATCTTCCAGTCGGCGGATGCCCTTGGGGTATCCATTAAGAAAAAAATTAAGCAAAGGAAAAGGATTGCCAAAATCCGCTGAACTTTTTTCATCCACTTGCCCCCAGCTTTTGCGCTTGCTTCCTCTTTTATCGGCATTGATATCTGTTTAGTAAAGTTTCACCGTTTTTAAAGTTTGTTCGAGCCGAGGATTTTGCTCTGATCCGAAAAGAAAACCCTGTCCATTTGGCACGAAAAATGAGTTTCAACTATTACGCTAGTTATTTCAATATGTTATGCTGACTTTTCCCTTGCAATTCCCCTCCTTTCACGGTGGGATATTCGCATAACTTGTTGATATCCAACCAGAAAGGCGCAAATTGACCTGTTTATTCTAGGCGACATCCTTCGGCCCCTTCAGGACGACTTCTCGGCCGGCCGCCTTGGCAGGCCACGCAAGTATGGGAACCGACTGGGTACCTCCACTGAGATGGCTGCCCAAATCAAATCAGAGGCATCATGCCACCGGGTATTTCTTTATGGACGTTACCGCGAGGTCACGGCCTCCACAAAAGTGGTCATGCTCAAGACCCTCAAGTGCCCTGTGCGGGTAGTCTGGGTCTTTCGTAAAACACAGTGGATCGCCCTTTTCTCTACTGATCTCGATTTGACCACCGCACAAATCATCGAGTACTATGGCGCAAGGTGGAAAATTGAATCCGGTTTCAAAGAGATCAAACAGGACATCGGGAGCAGCAAAAGCCAGGCCCGCAATGCCTATGCGGTCATGAATCACATGAACTTTTCCATGATGGCAGCCGCCATTGCCCGGATCTATGGGGCACGACTTGAAAATACCCCCGAACGCCGTCACAAAGTCAGAGGACGCAACAGTTTTGCCTTCTCTGATCTCAGACATATCACTGCCAAGGCTGCTTTGACACATGATTTTGATGCCGTTTGCCGTACACACGACAAAGTCCCGCGAAAATGTTTCGTGGACACGCTGCTGCGTATGGTTGCGTGATTCTATGGGACACAATTTCGGTGAAACTTCAGATGTCAATGGGCTGCAATTTTCTTCGTCAGGAACTTGGGACCAAATCCGGGGCATGATCCCTCGATCGTTTGCCTTGTGGTGGCGGGCGTTTTAATATGCCTAAGTATTCTAAAAAGGCCCGATCCATTCGTGAACCCCTGTGGAAAGGAGGATGCCATGAAGATCAAATGGAATGGACATGCCAGTTTCACCATCACGGCGGACGACGGCACCGTGCTCGTTACCGACCCCTATGACCCTTCCGGGTACGGCGGGGTGTTGAAATATGACCCCGTGAAGGATCAGGCGGACGGCGTGCTGGTGAGTCACGATCACGCGGACCACAACTGGGTGGAAGGCCTGCCCGGTTCGCCCGCGGTCCTGAAGGGCCCGGGCCGGGTCAAGGAAATCGAGGTGAAGGGCCTCGAGACCTTCCACGACGAATCGGAAGGCTCCGAGCGGGGACCCAACGTGGTCTTCTCCTTTGCCGTGGACGGCGTAAACATATGCTTCCTGGGGGATCTGGGGCACCGGCTTTCCCAGGAGCAGGCGGGCGCACTGGGATCCGTGGATTTGCTCATGGTGCCGGTGGGGGGAACCTTCACCGTGGACGCCCGGGGAGCCGCTGACGTGGTCGGGGCGCTCAACCCCAAGGTCGTGATCCCCATGCATTTTAAAACCGAAAAATGCGATCTGCCCATCGCCGGAGTGGAGGATTTCCTGGAAAAGATGGGCAATGCGAAACGGATCGGGTCGAGCGAGGTGGCGGTGTCGGCCGAAGGCCTGCCCGCCGCAGGCCCCGAGGTTTGGGTGCTCGACCACGCCTGCTGAGGCCAGGACTCCTTCAGGACGGGGGCGCCTCAGCGCTGGAGGATGACCACGGTGCTGTTGGGCCCTGCGCCCATGGCGTGGGCCAGACCGATGCGGGCCCTTTCCATCTGTCTTTGACCAGCCTGGCCCCGAATCTGCCGAAAGATTTCGATGACCTGGGCCAGGGCCGTTGCCCCCAGGGGGTGGCCCCTGGAGAGGAGCCCCCCATCCGTGTTCACGGGAAGCGCCCCGCCCAGGTCAAAGTATCCTTGGTCACCGGTTCTTGAACGCGGGCCAGGGGATTGAGGGCCCCGTGCCTTCGGTTCTTGACGGTGACCCGCGCGAAATCCGCCTCGGTGGCCCCGGTCCCCCGTGACGGGTCAACGGGCTCGGAGGAGTGAAGGGCCGCTTTCCCGGAAAGGACTGGACGGTCATGGGAGCCGGGGCGGGAAATTTCCGCCCTTGAAAGCAAGGCTGAAATGGCGTAGAGAGGGTTGGAAAAGACGGAGAAAGGAGAAACTCATGGAGATCCGGGAGGCGGTTCAGGCCAGACAGAGCATAAGGGCCTTTCAGCGAAAGCCGGTACCCCGCGCGGTACTGGAGCGGGTGTTGGAAGGGGCGCTCAGGGCGCCCTCATGGGGGAACACCCAGCCGTGGCAATTCACCGTGGTGGGGGGCGAGGTCCTAGAAAAGATTCGGGAGGAGTGTGTGGCCCTGGCGAGCCGGGGGGTCATGCCGGAGCCTGAACTGGCGTTTCCCTCCAGCTTCGACGAACCCCTGAAAAGCCGTTATAAAGGGCTGGGCAGGGGGCTGTACGATGCCCTTGGGATAGCCAGGGAAGACAAGGCCGCGCGAAACGCACATTTCATGGAGATGATGGGATTCTTCGGGGCACCCAATCTCCTCTATCTTCATTTTCGCCGGGAATTCAACCACTACGCGTTCCTGGACGGGGGCCTGATCCTGCAGACCATAGCCCTGCTGGCCCTCGAGGAGAGGCTGGGCACATGCATCCTGGCCGTGTCCGTGGGCTATCCTCAGGTGGTGCGAAAATATGCTGAAATCCCGGAGGATCAGGTCCTGGTCATGGGCGTTGCCCTGGGATACCCGCAGCCGGATCACCCCGCCAACCGATTCCGGAGCGATCGGGGAAAGCTGGAGGAGTTCGTGCGGTTTGTGGGTGTGGAGGGCTGAGGCCTGTTCCGTGGAAGAGGCGGGGCTTTCAGGTTCGGGAATGAATGATTCGAAGCGTCCTGGAATACCTCCCGTCGAGCCTGTCCAGGGGAATGCGGGAGTATTCATCGCAAAACGCCTCCCACACCGACCCGAGGGTCTCCTTTAGCAGGGCCTCTGTTTCGGGGTCAGGCGTCGGCAGGCACCCGCAAAGATCCCGGACGAAGTTGGAGCCGAAGGCTTCCATGGTGTACGGCGGAGAGCCCTCCCTACTCCGGAGGCGTGCCAGAAGGTCCCGGGCCTGCTCCACGGTCAGCCCCTCGAATGTTGGACCAAGGCCCAGAGACATGCGCCCCCAGTAGGTGACGAGGAGCCTGTCATAGGTGTCTTCCAGCGGTGCTATCCCGTCTTGCCCGGGGGGGCAGGAGCGGGCCAGCACCTCAAGGAGCCCGTCCACCACCATCAGGCGCCTGAGGATTCGCGTGCATTGCCGCACCTCCCCGAGCCATTCGAAGTCGCGCATCTGCTCGTCTTCTTGCCCCGTGAAAAAGAGCGGGCGTCGCTTGAGGAGCCCTTTCAGGGTGCCTCCCCAGCGCTCTGCCCAGAATGTGACATCAAGCCCCCGGGCGCGGAACCAGCTTCCCGCCTCCCAGCGCTCGGCCTCACGTTTCACCTTCAGGACCATCCCGTAAGCCACGCGGAACACACTCGTGAGGGGATATCTTTCCAACAATCTCCTGCCCGCCGCCGGGTCCCGGCCGCTGAGAATTTCCAGGCCCAGGTTCAGGATCCTTGCTC
>QMMV01000184.1 GCA_003647435.1 Deltaproteobacteria bacterium
CGATAACGATGTCGTCCCCTGCTCCCGCCGTGATCGTGTCATCGACTGCTTCGCTCACCACACTCGCATCAAAGCCGCCTATGACAATATCGTCACCGTCACCTGCGTCTATAATCTAAGGACCCCCAATATCGGTATCCGTGCTGTATATGTCATTGGCCTCTGCGCTGCCGTCGCCTCTCACCACGACGCCGTTGTCGCCAAGGATTACGTCATCGTCACCGCCCCCCTTGATCGTGTCTCCACCAACACCGCCGACAAGGATATCGTTTCCGCTGTTTCCATAAATGGCATCCGCGCCGCCGTCACCCGGATTAGTGGGTTCAATCCGTTCTGCCGCATCACTGCTGTTCCTGCTGACTTTCCCATTATCCCCGATGATGATGTCATCACCGCTCCAGCCGATGATGCCATCGGCCTCATAGCCTGCCAGGACAATATCATCACCGGCGCCGCTGTTGATATTATCGCTCCCGCCTGTAGTGGGGTTCGTTGTGTAGATGTCGTTGGCTTCCGCGCTCCCGTCGCCGCTTACTACAACACCGTTGTCACCCAGGATGACGTCATCTCCTTCGTGACCGTAAATGTTATCCGATCCGACACCACCGATGATGATATCCGCATCCTCGTTTCCATGAATCGTATCGTCTCCACCGTCTCCCGTATAGTTGAAATCGGTGGCGATTCGCTCAACCACATCGCTGTTGTCCCGTTTGATGCAGGCATGGTCTCCAACAAGGATATCCTGCCCAGCTTCGCCGGTGAGCTTATCTTCTCCAGGACCGCCGATCAGGATATCTTTCGCCTCCCGGCCGTTCAGGATATCGTTCCCGCCGATGCCAGGATCTGTCGTGTAGATGTCGTTGTCATCCTCAGCGTCGGGATCATTCCGGACTACGACACCATTATCACCCAGGATAACATCGGGGTTGTCGCCGCCGTTTATAGTGTCGGCCCCGACACCGCCGATGAGGATATCCAGGCCGTCTTTGCCATAGATGGTATCATCCCCTCCATCTTGCGGGTTTGTGGTCTCAATTCGCTCGACGGCATCGCCGCTGCCTCGGGTGATACAGCCACTATCGCCTATAACAATGTCATTGCCCGCATCACCGGTGATGTCATCGTCGCCGAATCCGCCAAGAATAATATCGGCTCCGGTCCCGCCGCTTATGGTATTCGCACCGCCGACGGTCGAAGAGGTGGTGAAGATGTCATTGTCATCCGCTGCATCGGGATCTTCTCTCACCACCACACCGCTGTCGCCCAGGATGACATCGGAGCCGCTGTCTCCGTTGATCGTATCATTGGCAGCGCCGCCGATCAGGATGTCGTTATCCTCCCCGCCATGGATTGTATCCGCGCATCCTGCATCTGTATCTGTTGACAGGATTCTCTGCACAACGTTGGTGCTGCTCCTGATGACCTTGCCGCTGTCCCCAAGAATGACATCGTCTCCTGCATCGCCGTTTATGGTGTCGGCCCCGTACCCTCCAATGAGAATATCAGCATTGTCGCCACCCTTGAGAGTATCACTCCCGCCCGTGCCGGGGTTTGTGGTGTAGATAGTATGGGCATCACTGGTTCCGTCATCGAGAACCACCTTGCCATGGTCGCCCAGGATCACGTTAGCCCCCGAATTCCCGGAAATGTCGTCGTCTACCGGCCCACCGATGGCGATGTCATCGCCCGAACCGCACTCTATGGTATCGCCGCCGCCATTGGATGTGTCTGTGGTCTCGACACGAACCACTACACCGGCGAGAACAGCAATTTTCCCACGATCACCTAAGAGCATATCATTGCCGGCATCGCCGTAGAGACGATCATCTCCGGCCTGACCGTAGATCAGGTCATTCCCGGACCCCCCGTGAATCTCGTCATCACCGCCGACAGTCTCATCGGTGATCGTAATGGTATTGGCGAGCCCATAAACGTAATCGGGTTCAATAATCCCGTTGTCACCTAAAAGGACGTCATCACCTTGGTTGCCGTTCAGGACGTCATTTCCGGCACCACCGATGATATAATCCGTCCCATCATCGCCGCTCAGATCGTCATCGCCGCCTACCGTATCAGTTGTTTCAATCTTCTCTACGTTGTTGCCGCTTCCGCGGGTGACCCTGCCGTGATCACCAATGAGGATGTCATATCCTGTTTCTCCCGCGTCAGAACTGACAGTGATCGTATCCCCGAGGGCACCGCCGATCAGGATGTCAATTCCGCTATTCCCTTCAATCGTGTCATTTCCGCCAACAGAGGAATCGGTCGTATAGATATCACCACCCTCGGTGTATCCTGCCCGGCCCGTGTCACCCAGAACAACGTCATTGCCCGCGTTTCCTGATATAATATCGTTTCCGGCCCCGCCGAAGATATAGTCATTGCCCTGACCGCCGGAGATCGTATCATTTCCACCTGTAGAGGCATCGGTTGTAGCAGCATAGGTCGCAGTAATCGTACCTGAATCGCCAAAGATCAGATCGTCGCCGCTGTCGCCATAAATGGTGTCGTCCCCCTCCTGACCGAAGATCCAGTCCGCGTCCTCTCCGCCGTGAAGTTCATCATCACCGGTCCCGCCGTAGATCTTATCGATGCCCGGCCCGCCGAATACTTTATCATTTCCCGTTCCAGCCTTTATGGTGTCAGCGTCTTCATCACCGTAAATCGTGTCGTTTCCGTCCCCGCCGAAGATCTCATCCAGGCCGAGGCCGCCATGGCTGGTATCGTTGCCCTCCCCGCCGTAAAGGGTGTCGTCACCGGCCTCGCCCCACAGTATGTCGTTACCGCTATCACCCTTGAGGGTGTCGTTCCCTGCGCCGCCGTAGATGGTGTCGTTTCCTGCACCCCCGATCAGCTCATCTGCATCCCCTTCTCCATATAGATAGTCGCCGCCTGTTCCACCTGCAATCAGGTCAAGGCCAAACCCGCCCCAGAGCTTGGCTACGCCGCTGCCGGCGTAAATCAGCGTGTCATTGCCCTCGCCGCCTTTGACCTCAACATCTGCAGCCACACCGGGGCTTACATAGAGGTAGTCTTCCCCGTCACCGAAGTCGCCGACGATCTTGTTCACGCCAGAGAATTTCTGGGTGTAACCCAAAGCGCTGACCGCGATCTTGTTCCCGTCCTGTCGGATGGCATAGCTCTCCGACCTGATATTCTTGAAATACTTGCCCCGGTAAGATGCTCGCTGTCCAACGTTGAGGTAGAGAATATCGCCGACCTGGGTCGCCAGTGTCGGGCTTGGCCCCCAAGTCCAGGTGACACTGCCCGAAACACTGATCCCGCAGACCTTGATCTTCAGCTTCGCATAACCCTTGATGGGTGTGAGATCTATGGCCGCATCAAGCGAGGCGATATTGAAGTGGATCTTAAACCAGCCAAGTTTGATACTGAAATCTACCCCTCCCCAGATTCTTCCGGAGAAGCCGTTGTTCGTCAGCGTGATCTCTATTCCGCCGTAGAGCTTAAAAGGCCCCATGGGGATACCGAAGTCCACCTTCCCATGGACACGAAACTGCCCGTCGGAGCGGAAATAGCCGTCTACCCCGATTCGAATAAAATTGAAGAAATTGATAGAGAGTTCATTGATCCGGATCTCAAAGACCCCACCCGTCTTCTGAAGGGTCAGGTCTCCCGTACCTTTAAACAGAACAATACTTACCTGCCCTGAGATCTGCACCCGGCAAGTGTCCCGAGCCACGCCGAGGTGCTCTTGAGTCTTGCTGGTATTTACCTCAAGAATGAAGTCTCCCTGGATGCTGACCAGCGGAATCGACAGCGTCTGCACATCGAGTTTGAGCCTGGTAGCCAGAGCCGGTTCTTTATAAATACCGCCGCTTCCTTCTACGCCGGCGCGGCCGAACCCGCCGAGGTTCATGTGGGCATCGAACTTGATTTCAAAGCCTTCATCGTTGAGCGTGAGATAGAAAGCGCCCTTGATAGTGAATATGCCGGCGATATCGAGTTTGCCGCCCCCCTCTACCAGGAGTGTACGGGCATCTATGGTCTCCTCAACGAGGTCATCAGATACATCGCCCGTATCGGGGTCGATCTGCAGGCGCATGATAGTTTGTTCAGAGCCTGTTGTGTTGATCTCCAAACGGAAGTGGCCTGAAAACGAGAAAAGCCCGGAGCCTAAGCCGGCATCGGCATCTAACTGAAGACCGCCCACCAGCCCCTCGTTGCCGATCTTGAGCATCCCGCTGGCTGCTACTATGCCAAGCGGCCCGAGATCAGCATCTGCGGCAACAAACAGGACCGACGCCTCGGAGCTGATATTGAAGTAGAACCTGCCGTCAAGATCGAGGATCCCTGCCATCAGGCTCAGAGTGCCCTCGGCCTCAATGACCACATAAAATCCAGCTTCACCCTCTGAGCCGTCTATGCCTGGCGGACCGGCCGGGATGGAGAGTGTGTCGTAATCCACCTTGTCCCGAAATTTCTCGGGCACCTCGAACTCGTATGCCCGGCCAGAGGAATTCACCAGGAAACTGAAATCACAATCGAACTGCAGGGCATCCCCCAAAGAAATGTCACCGGAGAGTTCAAGTCTAATCCCAACTCCATCGTCACTGAATACAAGGAGTCCAAAGGCCTCGAAGGTGAAAATCCTTGCATCAGGAGGGCCGATGAGCAAATTTACATCGGCAAATATCGTGGCCCTTTCTCCCTCAAGCTCCATGTAGAAAACGCCGGCCAATCTGAAAAGTTCAGTGTCCCCGGAATGAAAGATAAGGTTACCGTCAATAGTGACGCGGCAGGTTTCAGCGGGAACAGTGATGGTCTTTGTTTCACCCGGACCGAGCAGGATGGTCACATCCCGATCCTGGCTTGTAGAATTTATTTGAAGGTTGAAGTTGGCGTCAGCGTCGAAACCCAGTTCTTCCAGCAAAGTCTCTGAAGAAGACTCGAGTCGGAGGAGGCCGATGACCCCCTGCTGATTGATTTCAAGATAGCCGAGGGTCTGCATGTAACCGATCGGGCCGAGGTCAACGGTGGCGCTTGCCTGGAGCTCGATCTTGTCAAGACTGATCTCGAACCTGTA
>QMMV01000185.1 GCA_003647435.1 Deltaproteobacteria bacterium
AATATCAGTTATCGTCAAGGGTGAATATCGAGGATACTGTTTTTTCTCAACGCTCAGTAATGCTCTCAGACAGTGAGCCAGTCTCCAATCGGATGGCCTGTCCGCTCCGTATGTCTGTTTTTTTAAAAGAGCTAAAGTGTTACTCCGAGGCAAACTTTGAACATGGGCGTCTACATCCTTTTCGGATATTGTACTGAGTCCCCTGTCTTTAGAACTTCACCTTTGGCACTTCCTTTTTCTCTTTTGGCACTTCGAAAAATGTCGCCTTCTTAAAACCGAACCTCGCTGCGATCAGATTGGTGGGGAAACTCCGGATCTTCATGTTATACGCCTTTACTGCCTCATTGAACCGCCGGCGCTCAACAGCAATCCTGTTTTCGGTCCCTGCCAGCTCATCCTGGAGGCGGATAAAATTAGTATTTGCCTTCAGTTCTGGGTAGCGCTCCACCACCACCATAAGTCGACCTAAGGCGGCGGTAAGATTGTTGTTGGCTGCAATTTTTTCATCAATGCTCCTCGCCTGAGCCACCCTGGAACGTGCCTCGGTAACTTTTATAAATACTTCTTTTTCGTGCTTTGCATACCCCTTCACGGTCTCTACATAATTCGGGATCAAGTCGTAGCGCCGCTGTAACTGGTTTTCTACCTGGGCCCAGGCAGCCTTGACGGTCTCGTCCATACGAACAAGACTGTTGTAAGTTGCCTTAAGATACAGAAGGGGGGTAAACAAAACAACTAAAATAATTCCAACAAGGATAAGCGTGTTTTTTTGTCCCTGTGTCATCGAACCTCCTTCCCCCTGAGCTGTTAAGTTTTTCCCTCGATCTCCAGGCTGTCCACAATTTTCCACAGTTTTTGTACTTCTTTCAAATAGGCCTGAAATATCTGGCTCACTTCAGTGCCGGACGGTTTAGTCCTTTTCTCTTTTATGTCGAGAAGTTTCTCAAAAAGGGTACCGTCAATATTGAAGCTCTCACAGGTCTGATGGATTACGTCACGTTTGAGCAGTGGGGGTTTTTCCCCTTTGAGATAAAGGAGCCCTCTAAAGATGGCAATGAAGGACAGAATAGATTGCCCAATAAGTTGGATCAGGTACTTTCCCTTCCCGGAAGTCTCCAAAAAGGCCTGCCTTAAGAGGAGGAGTTTCCCCTTGACCTCCCTTTCGCATTGCAATCTCAGGAAATGTAGATCAAAGGTAATATCTTTGAGGATGTCCTTCCCGTAAACCAGCTCGTAGCCGTTCTGGAAATTGAGGTATTCAATCGGAAACGTATCCAGCGATGTTCGCACATAATCCTCTGTGAGAAACAATGGCGTGGCCACGCTACGTTTTTTCCACTTCTCTACCATCTTAAAGGAACAGTCAAGAGAATCGATCCCTTTTTCAGACAGGATAACCATGAAATTGATGTCCGATTTTCCGGGAATATAGTCACCACTTGCTGCACTCCCATAGACGATGATAGAGATCAGGTCATTTCCAAAAAGATGCCTGTAATCATCAACGATTGCCGGGAATATTTCTTCTGGATCTCTTGGAGCCCTGAACATGAGGTTTGCCTCCCTAAAAACTCCCGCCGGCACCGCCACCGCCGCTCAAGCCACCACCAAAACCACCAAAGCCGCCACCAAAGCTGCTGAATCCACCACCAAATCCACCCCTGCCGTAGCCTCCGGCATATCCGCCGCCCCTGCCTATAAACGGCAAGAACAGCAAAGGCCACAGGCTGCCTCGTCTCCCCATAGAAAAGAGAAAGATTAAAAAAAACAGGCCAACCAGCAGGGCTGATAGGCCGGAGCCTCTTTTTGCTGGCGGCCTGACAGGAGAGACTCCGCCGCTTAGTTCTACACCTGCATCCCTGGCAATGATCTGTGCGATGGCGATGGTGCCGGTCAACAGCCCTTCTCCAAACCGATTTTTCCTGAAGTATGGGACCATATATCGATCCCGGATTTCACCTGCCAACCCGTCAGGAATAATTCCTTCAACACCGTAGCCCGTCTCTATACGCATCTTACGTTCTTTTAGTGTGACAAGGATGAGTACGCCTCGATCCTCTCCTTTTTTTCCGATTCCCCACGCGGCATACAGCCGGTTCGCATATTCGTTGTAATCTTCACCGCCGATATCCGGCATGGTGACAACAACTATGGGGACCCCTGTCTTTGACAGCAGCTCTCCTGTAACCTGCCTTAGCTTCGATTCATATTCGGGCGCTATTACACTGGCAAAGTCGTTTACAAGCCCCTTCGGTTCGGGGAATTGTCCTGCCTGCAGGTTTGCAGATATGATGAGCGCAAAGAGGGGAAAAATTACGAGACTTACGGCAAGTTTGATTGTTGAGGCTTCCCTGTGTTTTGTCATATCTAAAGCCCTATCCAGGCGTAACGCTGTTCGTAGAAGTTTTTTTCTTACCACACAAAATCAATAAAGGGAACCCCCGCCTGAGGATGAAAGATAGTCATGCACCTTGACAAAAGGCTCGGGAGAGGTAGGGGATGTGGTTGACTGTGGTGAATTACGTCTCGTAAATTCTGCAAGTTATTGAAAGTAAAGAGCTTTTAGTGGCAGTCAGTTTGTGCCATTCCAATTGTGAGCGAAGCGAACTAAGTTCCATGGGAAATGACAAAGGCCGTAATTCCGAAATGCCACTCAAACTCTTATGAGCTTTCCCATCTTTTTGTCTTCAGATGCCAACTCCCTTATCTTGTAGTGCTTCTTCTTGCCCGTGGCAGTTAAGGGGAGTGCCTCTATAAATTTGTAGTATCTCGGCCTCTTATAGTCAGAAAGCATCAGATGCTTCTTACAAAATTCATCAAGCTCTTTTGCAAATTCAACCTCAGATTCAATGGGTTCTTTTGGAACGACATAAGCCGTGCATATCTCTCCCCACCTCTCATCAGGAACACCGACCACAACAAGGTCAGTCACTTTGGGATGCTCAGCCAACGCTTCCTCAATTTGAACTGGATATATGTTTTCTCCGCCAGAGATAATCATGTCATCTTTTCTGCCAACTATCGTAATGCATCCATCTTGATCCCAGGTAGCTAAATCACCTGTAAAGTACCAGTCATTATGAACCTTCTTCTCAGTCTCCCTGGGATTTATGTACCAATAACTAAACTTCAGGGACTTTGTAATCACCTCTCCAACTTCTTCATTGTTCCTCTCTACAAGGTTGTCTGTGTTTGGCTTTTCAGAGAGCTTGACAACTTTTACCTTATCGTCTGTGCAGCTCCTTCCGGCAGCACCTGCTCGTTGAGGCAGATCAAATGGCCTCAGGAATGTGTTCCAGAAAGTTTCAGTCGTTCCGTAACCATTCATTATATTGGGTGTTATATTCTCCATTAGTTCAATACAAAAGGATCTATCCAATGGAGCACCCATAGTACAAAGACCTTTAAGACTACTCAGATCTCTTGGATTTTTGAGATGCTCTTCAAGTAACATTCGAGCTGTAATGGGTGCCCCAGTAATGAAGGTTATTTTGTATTTCTCTATGTAATTAAGAGCTACCACCGGATCAAAGGTTCTTAAAGAGACGAGTTGGGCACCGACGTAAAGCGTGGGATTTGGTCCACCCGAGTAAAGCCCACCCCTGTGAAACCATGGCGTTAAGTTCATTGTCTTATCGGTTGGCGATAGGGGATAGTGCATGATGACGTCATGAGCGCTCAGGATTTCGTTAAGGTTGGTTAATGGCACTACTTTCGGCAATCCGGTAGTTCCCGAGGTGTGTAGGCGTGTCACTTCTGAAAAGGCCCTTGACGGAATGTCATCTTCGGCATACGGCTCTTTATCACTGCTTGACTTTACGAACTCCCGGTAAACTACATCACCTGAGATGGAGCTATCAGAATCGAGCGTTTCTACTCGAACCAAGATTTCTGGTTTCTTCTTTGCCATCTCCAAAGCTTTTTGGACTGTTTCTACAAGTTGAGCCTCGTAAGCGAACACTTTCGCCGGGCATTCATCCAGGATGTACGCAACCTCCCCTGGAGCCAGTCTATAGTTTATAGGATTGTTTACTACACCAATCTTTTGCGTCGCGAGATAAAAGAAGACGAATTCAGCTATGTTCGTAAGCATATAGGTGACAACATCCCCTTCAGAAACTCCGGCGTCAAGCAAGGTATTAGATAGTTTGTTGACTTCGCTGTTAAGTTCCCGATAGGTCCATGTTTTTTCCCTCATCGGACATGTTAAAGCTGACCACCCACCGAATCGCTTTACATTTCTTAGGAATCCTTTGATATAAACAAACTCCTTTTCGAATATGTTTCTTAACGCCTCCGGCATCTCACACCTCCTTTGCTGATAAGAACCTGCGTGTTAGTATAACCTGAACGTAACACTTCAGCTCTTTTAAAAAACAGGCATAAGGAACGGGCAGGCCATCGGATTAGAGACCGTTTCAAACTCGAGCGCCTGCCTGCCGCCAGATAGGTAACTGAGCGTATAGAAAAAAACAGTGTCAGGTGTCAGACGGCCTGTTGCCCAAATCCCTTTTCGCTTGGTCTAAAACGTTTTTTGACAAATCTAAGGCTTACTACAGGCGATGTCAAAACTCGCCCTCCGGGCTCAAACAGTTGACATCGCTAATCTTCCGCTTCGCCAAGATTTGTTAGCAAAAAAACGTTTTAATGCCCGCTCAAAGGAATTTTTGTTCGGGCAACGGCCGGTCAGAAAAATGAACATTGAAACCCGAAACCCTAATCATGCTCTGTGCAGTGGTTATGTGTATTTTTAAAAGGGGTAAGGTGCAGTGGCAGGGAGATCTCTATCACTGAACCGTTCTTTTGTCAACTGACACTGACGCTCTCAAACCAAGCTCCTGCCGCCCTGGACCGGCGCCTTATTAAGGCTCCTCTGATCACGAAAAACACGATAAAATTGGAACAACCCTATCAGTTTAGCTGTTTCAAAAAAACAGACACAATGAGCATACGGGCAATCCGGTATAGGCTGTCTCACTGTCTGAGAGCGTTAGCGAGCGTTAAGAAAGAACAGTTAAGCAACAAACCTATGCTTTAGCCTA
>QMMV01000186.1 GCA_003647435.1 Deltaproteobacteria bacterium
AGCGGCGTCTGGCCTATGGCAAGGAGCAGAGGTAAGCGGTTATGGTGGATTCTTTCAGACATATTTTTCTGGATCACTCTGGTGAATCATCTGAATATACCAGCCCACCCACCCGGGGCGCGGAGTTCCGCATCCCATCGCGTCCCCGCGCCAGTCACAGCGCAAAACTCAAGCGGCAACTGGACGCCGCCTGGCAGGCTGCAAAGCAGACCGCCCAGCAGCGAACCGCCGTATCATTGCCTGTCCGGCAAGGCGTTTACCTGGAATTTGAAAGTGCCCCGGATTACGATCTGGTCACCAAAAGCCTGGAAGACAGGCGGGCAGGCATCCGTCTTTTGAATATCCGCACTGTTCCGGCGCAGGATGATCCGGAACAGACGGTAACCCGGGCCACGGTCTATATACCGGCAGGGAAGGAACGCCATTTTCTTGAAAAAGTCCGCAAGTATGCAGAAGAACAAACCAAGGCCGGGAAATGGAAAAACAAAAAACTAGTCGAGAGTATCGAGGATGTTCGTCTGGCTGTTCTGGAATCTTTCTGGCAGGACGAGCCGGAATTGCTGCCGGATGATAACGCGATCTGGTGCGAAATCTGGCTTCGGGGAGATGCAGACAATACGGAAAGGTCCTTTCGGGATATTACGGCGCAGCTTGGTATTGACGTTCAGGACGGGGCGCTGCGTTTTCCGGAACGGACAGTGGTCTTGGCAAAAGCCAATCGAAGCCAATTGGCGGAGCTCATTGAATCCAGTCCTGATATCGCAGAATTCAGGCGGGCCAAGGAGACGGCCCGGTTCTTCCTTGGACTGAACAACAAAGAGCAGACCGAATGGGTAAGAGATTTACGGTCTCGGCTGTCAGTGTCTGAAGATCCTGTTGTGGCTGTAACCATTTTGGATACCGGGGCCAACAACGGGCATATTTTGTTGGAACCAATCCTCAAAGACAGTGATTGTCATGCAGTCGATCCCAAGTGGGGAAAAGCGGATCATCGCGGACATGGTACATTGATGTGTGGTGTCGCCGCTTATGGAGATCTGCAGGAGCCCTTGGAAAGCAAGAGTAAAATAGAAATCTATCACTGTCTGGAATCTGTCAAGATACTCCCGCCACAAGGGGTCAACGATCCAAAACTGTATGGAGATATTACCATCCAGGGGGTCAGCAGGGCAGAGATACAAAAGCCAAATCGAAGCCACATTGGCTGTATGGCTATTACTTCGACGGATGGACGGGACCGGGGACGGCCGTCCTCGTGGTCTGCGGCCATAGATAAACTGACCTCCGGCTATGACGATGATCAAAAGCGGTTGTTCATTGTTGCTGCTGGCAATGTCGAGGATCAGGAAGAATGGCACAATTATCCCGACAGCAATCTGACAAGCTCAATTCACGATCCCGGCCAGTCCTGGAATGCCTTGACCGTTGGAGCATTTACCAACAAGGTAAGATTGACCGATCCCGATCTGGAAGAGCATGAGCCGGTGGCTCCGGCCGGAGGGTTGTCGCCGTTCAGCTCTACATCTCTGGCATGGGAAGGCAGAAAATGGCCGGTCAAGCCGGATATCGTTCTGGAGGGAGGCAATATAGCGCGGGCACCTGATAGCTTTATCTCCGAACATGATGACCTGGCTATTCTATCCACAGGACATGAACCCACCAAAAGACAGTTCGACTTTATCAATGCCACCAGTGCTGCTACCGCCCAGGCGGCGTGGATGGCAGCTCAAATTCAGGCAACATATCTGCAAGCCTGGCCTGAAACAATTCGTGGGCTGCTGGTACACTCGGCGCAGTGGACCGAGACCATGATAGAGCAGTTTTTGAATTCAGAGAATAAAATTGATTATGCTCGCCTTCTGCGCATCTGCGGATACGGAGTCCCGGATCTCGAACGTGCCCTAGCCTGTTACCGTAACAGTCTGACATTGATTGCCCAGGAAGAGATCCAGCCATACGATAGAAAAACTGATTCCAGCGGCTATCGCACAAAAGAGATGCACCTGCATGAGTTGCCGTGGCCGAAGGATGTTTTACTGTCGCTTGGAGAAACGCGGGTTACCCTAAGGATCACATTGTCTTATTTCATTGAACCCAGTCCAGGCGAAGTCGGCTGGAAAGATAGGTACCGTTATGCGTCTCATGCGCTGCGTTTTGACTTGAATAATGTTGGGGAAGACCGAGAGACATTCCTTCAGAGGCTTAACGCCGCGGCAAGAGAAGATGGTGAGAGGCCTGATTCAAACAGCGGAAGTGAACGTTGGCGTATTGGTTCCAACGGGAGAGATCAGGGCTCGATCCATTCGGATATATGG
Source organism: Deltaproteobacteria bacterium (assembly GCA_003647435.1). Classification (GTDB taxonomy): domain Bacteria; phylum Desulfobacterota; class Desulfobacteria; order Desulfobacterales. Next base: position 2,316 of record QMMV01000186.1, read on the forward strand.
CAGGGGACGGCCGCTGATCTGGCGACATGCAATATGGTTGGTGTTTATCCGGTGATCGGGTGGTGGCGTGAGCGCCCCTGGCTCGGCCGATGGGAACGAAAAACGAGATATTCCCTCATCGTCTCTATTCATACCCCAGTGCAAGATGTGGATATTTACACCCCGGTCGCAAATATGGTGAGCATACCGATTACCGTTAAAGGTAAGCAATAATGGAACAGATATTCGTCAGCAGCGTGCAGAAAGAACTTCAGGCGGACCGCCATGCGGTGCGTGATTTCGTGCATAACAATGCGCTGTTGCAGCAGTTTTTCCGGGTGTTTCTGTTCGAGGATCTGCCGCCCACCGACCGCCGTGCAGACGAGGTGTATCTGGATGAGGTGGCGAAAAGCCGGATTTATGTGGGTATCTTCGGAAACGAATATGGATGGGAGGATGACAGCGGCCTGTCGCCGACCGAGAAAGAGTTTGATTTCGCCGCAAAACAGCGCAAGAGGCGGTTCATTTTCGTTCGGGGATACGACGACAAGAACCGCCATCCCAAGATGAAAAAGCTTATCCGTAAGGCCGGTGATGAGGTGGTTCGCCGCCGTTATGCCGATACGGATGAGATGCTTCGTCTGCTTTACGGCAGCCTGATCCGGTACCTTCAGGATCAAGGCGTTATCGCAACAGCCGATTTCGATGCAACCCCCTGTCCTGGTGTGACCCTGAAGGACATATCCCAAAAGAAACTGCGGTGGTTTCTTGAAAAGGCGCGGGAGGAACGCGGCTATGCGCTTTCCGCGGACACGCCCCGCAAGAAAGCCTTGGCTCACCTCAACCTTCTGGCTAAGTCCGTTCCGACAAAAGGTGCCGTGCTCTTGTTCGGCAACGCGCCGGAACGACATATCCATTCGGCGGAGATAACCTGCCTGCATTTTCACGGAACGGAAATCGAAAAACCGATTCCATCTCAGCAGGTGTATCACGGAACCTTGTTTGAACTCGTTGACCAGGCGGTTGATTTTATCATGGCTAGGATAGCGCGCGCGGTGGAACCGAGTAGTGCTTCCCCTGAAAGCAGAGTCCGCTACGAGGTACCTTACCGCGCCGTACGCGAGGCGATAGTCAATGCCGTGGCCCACCGAAACTATGCGTCTCTATCTGGGGTCCAGGTGATGGTGTTTGCAGATCGTATTGAGGTCTGGAATCCGGGAGGATTACCTGAAGATCTGACCGTTGACCTGCTACGCGGGCCGCATCCGTCCGTGCCCCGGAACCGGTTGCTCTGCGAGCCACTTTTTCTGGCACATTACATCGAGCGTGCAGGGACGGGAACGCTGGACATGATCCGTCTCTGCGCAGATGCCGGCTTGCCGGAGCCCGAGTTCCTGAACGAGGGGGAGCGCTTTCGGCTGATTATCTGGAGGGATTGGCTGACGGAATCGGTGATGGATAAATTGGGGCTGATGGATCGCGAACGAAAGCTCGTTTCCCTCCTCAAAACCCGGGGCAGAATCGGCAACAAGGAATATCAGGAGGAATTTGGAGTGTCGAAACCAACAGCGTCACGGCATCTCGAAGCCCTCATGGACAAGAGTATCTTAACAAAAATCGGGACAACTGGGAAAGGTACATATTATGTCCTCTCTCGTAAAGGGCTCGTAAAGGGCTCAAAGGACTCAAGGCATGCAAAGGGCTCATAAAGGGCTCAAACGGGACATGATCTCTTGATCGTTCCAAACCGGACATAAACTGGACTAACAGGACATGGGAGACGAATATTCAAACCCGACAGAAACCCGGCATAGGAAAAAGTGTGAAGAGTGAAGTTTGAAGGGTGAAACACGGACAGCGCGCGATCTTGAGGACCTCGTGGATCAGGGCATTCTGGTATTGAAAGGCACGGGCAAAGGGGCCATGTCAAAAGGGTGAAGGGTGAAGAGAGAAGTGTGAAATGAAAAGCGATTTACCGGAAAGAACATTTGAATTTGCCAAACGGATAGTGCTTCTCTGCCGGTTTCTTGAGAAAAAAGCTGGTGTTTCCAGAACACTGGCAAATCAATTACTCCGTTCCGGTACGTCTATCGGCGCTAACGTGGAAGAGGGACAGGCGTCGCAAAGTGAAGCGGATTTTATCAGCAAATACAGCATTGCCTGCAAAGAAGCCAGAGAAACGCATTACTGGCTGCAGCTATTGGCGGCATCTGAACTCGTTCCACCGGAACGGCTGGTTGAGATGGAAAAGGAATGTGATGAACTCATTGCAATTCTTACCAGCATCGTGAAGAAGATGAGGGGTAAAAACAAATGACTTCAAGCTTCAAACTTCACCCTTCACACTTCAACGAAGCATCCCTGGTTCAACAGACCACGGCCGAGTACCTGGAAAAGGAATTGGGCTGGGGTTCGGTGTATGCTTACAACAACGAGGACTTCGGGCCGGACAGCCTGTTGGGGCGGAAATCAGACCGCGAAGTGGTCCTCATCCGCTATTTGCGGCAAAAGCTTGGTGAACTGAATCCAGGGTTGCCGGATGCGGCTTATGACGATGCCGTGCGGCAGATTACCGCCGCCATCACGATGCAGACGCTTTTGATCACCAACCGAGAGAAATACGCTTTGCTCAAGGATGGGGTCCAGGTGACCTTTCGCAATGACAAAGGAGAGCGGGTCAGGCAACGCATGCGGGTATTTGATTTCGACAACCCGGAGAACAACCATTTTCTTTGTGTGCGAGAAC
>QMMV01000187.1 GCA_003647435.1 Deltaproteobacteria bacterium
TACAAGATTGCAGTCCTTCCGCAGTACAAGGGACAGACCCTCATGGAGCACCTCGATGCTGGGTGGAATATCTTCAGCCGCGCCCTGGGCCACTACCTGAAAGTACTCCCGCCGCAGCAGCAATTAGGAGATATGTGGTACAGGGGCACGGCCGACTCCATTCGACAAAACATCCATATCCTCAACCAGGATGACATCGAACTCGTGTTGGTTCTTTCAGGTGATCATGTCTACAAGATGGATTACCGCCTCTTTGCAGGATACCACAGGGGGAAAGGGGCCATGGTCACCGTGGGTGTCATCGAGGTGAATAAGAAGATGGCGTCACGGTACGGGATTATAGAGGTAGACAGTGACTTCAGGGTGGTCGGCTTTGAGGAAAAACCAGAGCATCCCAAGACGCTTCCCGGCGATCCGGACAAATCCCTCGCCTCCATGGGTGTCTATCTCTTTGAGATCAGCATATTAAAAGATGTTCTTGCAAACACGGACGGGATGGATTTCGGCAAAGACATCCTGCCCGGGGTGTTTCATGAAGTCCCTGTTTTTGCCTATCCCTATAAAATGGAGAATCGGATTGAGGAAATAATACATGTCACGGATGAAGCCACAGGCAAGCGTGCGGCAAGGCTTATCGACAGGGCGAGAGATTCGGCATACTGGAGAGACGTGGGGGACCTCGATTCTTACTGGAACGCTAACATGGATCTCACGGGGGTGGATCCCTACTTTAATCTTTATGGGCAGAAATGGCCTGTCCGGACATTCCAGAAGCAGTATCCGCCGGCAAAAATGGTATTCGCCTCCGAAGCCGAAGACCCCCCGAGGGCGGGCAAAGCACTCGACTCGCTGGTTTCACACGGTTGTGTTTTAAGCGGTTCTGTGGTGCGCAATTCAGTGCTCTCATACAATGTAGTCGTGCAAAGTTGGTCACTTGTCGAGGAATCCGTTGTCATGGAAGACGTAGTGATAGGGAGAAATTGCCGCATAAAAAAGGCGATTATAGCAAATCAAACCCGTGTGCCGGCCAATACACACATCGGCGTGGATCTCTCCGAAGACCGCAAGCGCTTCACGGTAACACCAAGAGGGATAGTCGTGGTGGACAGGGACGACTTTGCCTGACGGCGTTGCGTGCCCTTCGCTGCCGATTGCAGGCAACAGGGAAATGTCATTCCTGCAGAGGCGGGAATCCAGCCCCGGTGCCGCGCCTTCGGCCTTGTGCTTTCCTGTAAAGCTTTTCATATTCCCTTGCCGGCTCTTTCCAGCCAAAGTCACAGCTTAAGGCATTTTGAACAAGCTTTCGCCAAAGCTTTTTTTCCCTGTATAATGTTGCTGCGATCTTGAGTTTAGAACAAAACTCCTCTTTGGAATAATCGTAAAATTTAAACCCGTTACCCTTTCCAGTATCGGGGTTGAATTCGGAGATAATATCGTCCGGCCCCCCTGTTGCCCGGACTATGGGGATGGTTCCGTATTTGAGGCTGTGCATCACGTTCAGTCCGCATGGTTCGTAGCGGGATGGGACTAAAAAGAGATCCGATCCGGCGACAATCCTGTGGGCCAGAGCTTCATCAAAACCGATTCTTACCCCTACCTTTTGTGGATGTTTCTCTATTAAATGCGCTACCATATTTTCATAGCTTTCATCGCCTTTTCCCAGGATTACCAGGTTGCCGAGGCTTGAGATTTCATCGATCGTATCTGCTATCAGATCGATTCCCTTCTGCTCCGCAAGCCTTGATACAAGGCCGAAAAGAGGGGCTTCAGGGGCCGGTTCCAGGCGGAATTCTTTCAGGAGACTACTTTTGCAGTCTTTTTTTCCGCCCGGGGTGCGTCTACTATAATTTTTGATGATGAATCTGTCCTTTTCAGGATCCCATTCATCATAATCGACACCGTTCAAGATACCATAGAGGTCTTTTTGCCTGGCCTTGAGAAGCCCTTCCAGCCCGCATCCATACTCCCCGGTCTGGATCTGCCGGGCATAATTTTTGCTCACCGTAGTAAGGATATCCGAATAGACGATTCCTCCCTTCATGAGATTTATCTTGCCGTAAAATTCTATCCCCTCGGGTGTGAATAGATCCCATCCCAGCCCGGTCAGCGGCATCTCCGAGGGCGGGAATATGCCCTGATAGGCAACGTTATGAATGGTGAAAACGGTTCTGATGCCGGCAAAACGGGGGTCATCTTTAAAAAGAGTATTCAGATAGACAGGAATGAGGCCAGTTTGCCAGTCATGACAATGAATGATGTCAGGTTCGAATGAAGTCTCTTTGAGCGATTCAAGGGTGGCCCTGCAAAAGAAAATAAACCTTTCTGCATTATCCGCATAATCGCCCTTGGCAGTGCCGTATAAGCCTTCACGGTCGTAATAGTGGTCGTTTTTTATAAACCACACCTCGATATTTGCCCCAATCCGGCCTTTCATGATCCGGCCTTCCACCACCTTGTCGGGCATCTTGATTTTCAGTCTTTGACCGAGAGGTTTTACCTGGAAGTTTCCATCCTTTATCGTTCGATAGTAAGGAAGTACGGCCTTGATGTTGTGACCGCGCTTTTCCATTTCTCTCGACAGCGACCCCGCCACATCAGCCAGCCCCCCCGTCTTCACAAACGGCGTCATCTCACTTGCCACCATCAGGATGTTCATGGAAGGTCGTGCTCCTTTATACTTTGCTGATTTCATAGTCGATTTAATAACCTTTCGTGAATATTGTCAAACCCTCCGGAAGACATGATCAGGATCACATCGTTTGGCCTCACGATCTCTGCGATGTATTCAATAATGGCTTCGGTATCGGGAAAGTAACGGGCATCCTTTCCGCGTGCTCTGAGTTCCCGGGCCAATTGTTCTGATGAAAACCTGTCCCCGGGTGGAATTTTGTCCGGCATGGGGGGCTTTCGGATGCACACAATATTCGCTTTGCCGAAGGAATCAGGATAGATGTCCTGGAAGACCTTGCGCCGGCTGGAGTTTGGGCGCGGCTCAAAAACGGCCACGATCCTCTTGCCGGGATAAGAAAAGCGCACGGCAGAAATAGTTTCACGAACCTCTGCAGGGTGATGGGCAAAGTCATCCATTACGATGATGTCCCTCTTGATTCCTCGTATTTCCTGGTGGCGTTTGATCCCTTCGAACGTTTCAAGCCCTCGAGATATGATATCTTCAGGTATTCTCAAATCGTCTGCCATCGCAATCACTGCCAGGGTGTTCAACAGATTATGCCGGCCCATCAGGCGTGTCCTGAAGGTCCCGAGGGACTTTCCTCTTTTTGTGACCTCAAAATAGGTCCAGGGTGCATCAAAACGAGCATTTTTAACAGCCCATGGTAATTTTTCGTCCATGCCGCAGGTCACAGTCCAGCATGGGGCACGAGAGGCGATCTCTCCTGCGTTCCGGTCTGTGTTGCAGGCGATCAGCAGGGCCTCGGGGGGCAGGGCTGAAACAAAGCGGGCAAACGCATCTTTTACCTGCCCCAGGTCGCGGTAGATGTCTGCATGGTCGAATTCCACGCTGGTAAGAATTGCCCTGGACGGTGTGTAGTGGAGAAATTTCGGCCGCTTGTCGAAAAAGGCGGTGTCGTACTCGTCTCCTTCAATCACAAAGTAAGGTCCGGTGCCGAGATTGTAGTTACGATAGAGGTTTTTCAGGATCCCTTCTACCATAAAACCAGGATCAAGGCCTGCTGTGGCCAGGACCCAGGCGAGCAACGCTGAAGTGGTTGTTCTTCCGTGGGTTCCGGTGACAATGAGCGCTCCTTTGCCATGGATGAAGAACCGGTTCAACGCCTGGGGCAGGGAACAAAAAGGGATACCGTTTTCGAGCATTGCCGACACCTCGGGATTATCCCTTGAGGCAGCATTTCCAACTACGACAAGATCAGGACAGTGAGATAGGTTTTCCGGCCGAAATCCTTTCGCTACCTCGATGCCGTGTTGTGCAAGAAAAGTACTCATGGGCGGGTAGATATCTTCATCTGAGCCGGTGACTTTGAAGCCGGCTTCTTTGAGCATGCCGGCCAGCGCACCCATCCCGGCGCCGCAAATGGCGATGAGATGAATCGTTTTGACCTTTTCCGGAACCCTGTTTTGCGCCAGGTTCAACAATCCTGCTTCCTTTCTTTCATTTCATTCAAGTCTCTGGTATAAACCCGAATTTTATTACTTTACCCCTTTCAAAAAATATCCACAAATATTTTGTAACTGTTCAGCCGACAAGGCACAACAACCCAAAGAGGAACTGAATATAAACGGAGCAACGGAGTTTCGTCAACTCCCTCAGTCGCTTCTCCCGTAACCCGGTACTTTGGGAATGCCTTCAAGACAAAATACCGTCGGCAATCGTCAAAGGGCATCCGCCATCCCAACCTGCTTGCCCCTCGATTTGAGCACCTGGTTGTAAAAACGCTGGATGAACTGTTGACAGGGCAGGGGAGAACTGTTAGTAAAATTGCCTACTCTATCACCAATTCTGTCGGGGCGTGGCGCAGTCTGGAAGCGCACCTGAATGGGGTTCAGGGGGTCGGAGGTTCAAATCCTCTCGCCCCGACCAGGTCAAGGCGTTTGCATAACTCCTTTGAACGGGCATTGTGGACTTTTTGGGGCACGTGTCTGGTTGGTCTGGTCTATCTGGTTGATTTCGTTTGTTTGGTTTGTCTGGTTTGTCTGGTTTGTCTGGTTTGTCTGGTTTGTTTGGTTTGGTCTGTTTTCCGGGCGGGGTTCACCCCGTTAAATAGGGTTCCCTTCGAGAAATTTAACGGGGGGAGCGGCCAGCACCAGCGGGCAAATCACAAGCTGTTTGAGGCCGTTAGGCCCTGTTTTTGGGATTTAGCGAGCAAGCCCAAAGTTCATACAAAGGAATGAAAAGGGAGTGTGCAAAGGTCTCCCTGGTGCCTTGGTGGCAAGATAGCTGAATAAACACAATATCTTCAAAAATCGTAACACTTTAGCTCTTTTAAAAAACAGACATACGGAACGGACAGGCCATCCGATTGGAGACCGTCTCAAACTCGAGCCCAACTGAGCGTAAAGAAA
>QMMV01000188.1 GCA_003647435.1 Deltaproteobacteria bacterium
AGTGAAACCTACTACCCCATGCCTGGCAGAAGTTTCTATGGCGGACTGGAGTGGAGGTTTTAATCGAACTCTTAAGCAAAGAAAGAAAAAGAACTTGACAGTTTGCTATTAACGAATATAGATTTTGGATGGAGAGTAGCTCGTCTACCACAATGCACAACATCCTTTTTTGAAGAGGCACAAAGAAATGGATTGCACCTCATCAACCACAGCCTCTTTCGATGCTTCAGCGACCTTGGCCGGGCCACCCTTCGCTACAAAGCTTCTCGGGTTGATTCTGAGTTTTCCTGAAAATACTAATGCTTGTTTCTTGCCACTTGCACCGCTGCTTCCCTTGCTGGATTTTTGAGTAAAACCTTTTTATAAAGAAAAACCCTTTTACCTTTTTCAGATTTCAGAATTTGCAAAAAAGAATATGTGCCACCAAAAAAGGTGGTGACTCCCGCGTTCACGCGAAAGCGGGAAGCCTGAAAACTTACACCTTTTCCGCGTTCGTGACATCATGCTTCTCAGATCCGAAAGGCACAGGGAAAAGGGGGTGATAAAAGGATGAATAAGGGGTCTTTTCGGAAAGGTATTAAAGCGATTTCTAACCTCTTCAAAAAAGGAGGGACCTAAAGATGAAAGGAAGAAGCTATCTTGTTTCCATGTTAGCAGGGTTGTTAGCCGGCATCTTTTTCGTTGCAATGACCCCGACGGTCTCCCAGGCGGTGACGAAAATCTCCTTCTGGCATGCCATGAGCGGAAGAAGGCTTCCGGCTGTGGAAAGGATCGTCAACGGGTTCAACGCGGCCCACCCAGATATCAAGGTCGAGGCCCAGTTCATGGGTAAGTACAAAGAGGTTATCGCCAAGACCATCGCCGCAGTCAAAGCTGGAAAGCCACCACACATAGCACAGGTATACGAGGTCGGCTTTCAGACCATGTACGACAGCGGGGCCATTATTCCTGTCTATAAACTGTTCAAACCCGGAGAAGTGGACTTCGGTGATGTGGTATGGCCGATCAGGGATTACTATTCCGTCAAAGGAAAGCTGTATTCCATGCCCTTCAACTCTTCCACGGCCATGCTATATTACAACAAAGACCTGTTTAGAAAGGCAGGCCTTGACCCAAACAGACCACCCACAACATATAAAGACCTTGAGAGGATAGGAAAAAAACTCGTCGAATCCGGAGTTGTTCCCTACGGCTTTTCCACCGGTTGGCCTTCCTGGATTTTTGAACAGGCCCATGCTTACCATAATCAATATTATGCCAACCATCAAAACGGCAGAAAGGGAAGATCAACAAAGGTATATTTCAACAAGCCGTTTGGCGTAAAGTACGCGAAAACGATGACGCGTTTTTCCAACGAAAAGGTATATATCTTCGGTGGAAGGGAATACTCGGCAAACAAGTCCTTTCTGGCGCAGCAAATCGCCATGCTGATCCAGTCTACGTCTTCGGTTGGATCCATCGAGAAGGCAGCAAAGGGAAAATTCGAGTTGGGGACGACCTTTTTGCCCAGGTTCGAAGGTTATCCCAGGGGTAATTCGGTTATCGGCGGCGCTACCCTATGGGTGCTCAAGGGACATTCCAAAAAGGAGAATGCTGCAGTTAAAGAGTTCTTGAAATGGATCATCAAACCCGAGGTCACCATGCAGTGGCACAAGGACACAGGATACTTCCCTGTTACCAATAGCGCTGTAAAAAGGTTGCTGGATGAGGGCTGGTTCAGTAAACATCCGAACCATCTGACCGCCTTCCTGCAAATTTTGTCTGGTGTGAAAACTCCTATGTCACAAGGGGTAAGATTAGGCAACTTTGTGGAGATACGAAATATCGTCCAGACTGCGCTTGAAAAGTGCTTTGCCGGGACCGCTCCTCCCAAAGCTGCCCTGGATGAAGCAGCAAAAAAGGCAAACCGCGTACTGAAAGAGTACACAGAGCTTTATAAGTAGAGGTAAAAAGGAGCATAAGGGGGAGAGTTCCCAAATGACTCTCCCCTTTATTTTGTGAGATATGGGCAGCCGATTTCCTAATAAGATACTTCCATATGTTATTGTCGCTCCTTCTGTTGTTATCGTTGTCATTTTCCTGATCGTTCCCTCTATTGAGTCTGTTTACCTGAGCCTGTTTAGCGTATCTCCATTCGGTAATAAATTGATCTTCAAGGGCTTTGCGAATTTCATCACTCTGTTCAGAGACATGGAATACCTGAATAGTCTCAGCCGGAGCCTTGTTTTTACCTCCTTTATCGTCTTCGTCGGGTTGGCGGTTTCCCTCGGCCTTGCAGTGCTGGCAAACCTGAAATTGAGAGGCGCAGGTATTTACCGGACCGCCCTTATCTGGCCGTATGCCCTGTCTCCAGCCGTTGCCGGAACGATCTGGGCGCTCCTTTGTGACCCGGCCACCGGTGTAGCCGTCTACCTTGTTAAGCTGATAACCGGTCATACCTACAATTGGATGACCAGCGGAAATCTTGCCCTCGCTATCGTCACTCTGGCAGCCACCTGGAGGATGCTGGGATACAATGTCATCTTCTTTCTTGCCGGGCTGCAGAGCATTCCCAGGGAACTGCTTGAAGCAGCGGCCATCGACGGCGCAAGCCCTTTCAGGCGCTTCTGGAAGGTAACCTTTCCCCTGCTATCACCGATAACCTTTTTTCTGTTTGTAATGAATTCCCTGTACGGATTCTTCGAGGTTTTTGGTCTTATCGATGTGATGACACAAGGCGGCCCGGGAAAAGCCACAAATATCCTGGTCTACAAGCTGTATGAAGATGGGTTTGTTAACTTCCGGACCGGTTTTGCCTCCGCGCAATCTATCGTCCTGTTTGTGTTTGTTGCAATATTGACCATAATACAGTTCCGCTTTGCCGGAAGGCGAGTTTTTTATAGGTAGGTGCTAAAAATGGGTTATTCAAAAAGGTTTACAATCTTTGCACACATCGCCCTGATCGGCAGCATTCTTATTATCGCCTTCCCTGTGATTTTTGCACTTATCGTAAGTACTCATACCTTTCAGGAATCGTTTGCGTTTCCGCCGCCGTTCCACATTGGCGGCAATATCGTCCATAACTATGTGGCGGCGTGGAACCGGGTGGATATGGGTCGCTTGCTTTTTAACAGTAGCTTTATATCTGTTGCCGTATCAATCGGAAAGATCGGCCTTTCGATGCTCGCAGCTTTTGCTTTTACTTATTTCGGCGATTTCAGGGGAAAATATTTCTTTTTCATCCTGATCCTCATCACACACATGCTCCCGTTGCCGATCCGAATTGTCCCCACCTTTGAGCTGATGGACGACTTCCACTGGATCAATAGTTATTATGCCCTTACCATCCCCTTCTTCGCCAGCGCCACCGGGATGCTTTTGTTCAGACAGTTCTTTCTAACCGTGCCTGATGATCTTTGTGATGCAGCAAGAATGGATGGGGCCGGGCCAATGAAATTTTTCTGGAAGATACTCGTCCCTCTGTCTAAAACAAATATGATGGCGCTGTTTCTGATCGAATTCATCTATATGTGGAACCAGTACCTTTGGCCGTTGATCGTGACCAATACTAATGATATGAGGGTAGTGCAGATAGGCATAAAGATGCTTTTAGCCGGCGAAGAACAGGCTGCCGAATGGAACGTGATTATGGCTGGAACGATCACTGCCATGATCCCGCCTCTTATTATTCTCCTTCTCATGCAAAGCAGTCTTGTCAAGGGATTCGTGATGAGGCAGGAGAAATAACCGGCCGGGGGTTTGCCCCATAGGAGTCGCGGAGTGTTGGAATAATGGGATACTGGAACGTCTGGTTTAGAGAAAGCACATATAGCACAGGGTTATGGCAGAAATAACATTAAAAAACGTCAATAAGAAATTCGGAGACAACTGGGTAATCCGAGATTTTAATTTAAAGGTTAAAGACAAGGAATTTGTCGTTCTGGTCGGCCCCTCGGGATGCGGCAAGTCAACTTGCCTGCGGATGATCGCCGGATTAGAGGAAATCACGAGCGGCGAGATATATATCGGCGAAAAAATGGTCAACAATGTTCCGGCTAAGGATCGCGACATCGCCATGGTTTTCCAGAGCTATGCCCTGTATCCACACATGAATGTCTTCAACAACATGGCCTTTGGTCTGCAAAACAGAAAATTCCCCAAGGACGAAATAAGAAAAAGAGTCGAGGAAGTCGCAGCAATATTGAGCATCAATGAGTTTTTGGCCAGAAAACCTGCAGAGCTCTCCGGCGGCCAAAGGCAGAGGGTTGCCATGGGCAGGGCGATGGTCCGCAAGCCAAAAGCCTTTCTCTTCGACGAGCCGCTAAGCAACCTGGATGCCAAGTTGAGGGTCCAGATGCGGGCAGAATTGAGCAAACTCCACGAAAAGCTCGGAACAACTGTCATCTATGTTACTCATGACCAGGTGGAGGCAATGACTCTGGCCGAACGAATTGTCGTCATGAACGAGGGCCGGATTATGCAGGAAGGAAAACCTCTGGAGGTCTATGAACATCCGAAAAATCTGTTCGTGGCCGGCTTTATCGGGAGCCCCGCTATGAATTTCATGGAAGTTAGGGTGGTGGAGGAAAAAGGGAGGCTCTACGTGGAGGGAGAGAGTTTCCGCTTAGCCATCCCGAAAGGGCTTGAAGATAAATACAGAAACAGGGTCAATGATGAGGTTATTTTCGGAATCCGGCCGGAGCATATGAACGATCACCAGTTTTCCGGCGACTTCCCTGGAATGGGCATAATGGAAGCGACAGTTGATGTGATTGAGCCTATAGGCTCTGACGTCATTTTAATTGTAATGGCGGGAAAAGATCAGCTTACAGCCAAGGTTGACCCGCACACAACGGCCAGAGTTTACAAGCCGATCAAGCTCGCCGTTGACATGAACAACATGCACCTTTTCGACAAAAAAACTGGAAATCGTATCAGTTTAGCTTTTTGAAAATATTATTGCGGACAGGCCATCCGATTGGAGACCGTCTCAAACTCAGACAGTGAGCCAGTCTCCAATCGGATGGCCTGTCCGCTCCGTATG
>QMMV01000189.1 GCA_003647435.1 Deltaproteobacteria bacterium
CTGAATTCCGGCGAGTCTTACACGGCCAGCATAACAGTCCAGGTTCCGTACAAGAGCGGCACGCATTTCATTTTCGTCACCGACCGTAGTGGCAACCAGCCGGAGACGCATGAAGACAACAACGGGTTTGTCCTCCCCATAACTATCAACTACACGCCTCCGGACCTTGTTGTGACCGCTGCGAGCGTTGTTTCTGGTACGGTAGCAAGCGGGGAGCAGATCGATGTCTCGTGGACAGTCGAAAACCAGGGCGCCGGCTCGGCATATGGGTATTGGTATGACTATGTGTATCTGTCTTATGATGATACCTATGATGACTCCGATTGTTATCTGAATTCTTTTTACAATTATTACGCGGGATTAGAACCGAATCAGGTCTATACAATGACCCGGACGGTGTCAATTCCTTCCAACAGAGTTGGCAATTATCTGCTTTTTGTTACTGACCCCGATAACAGCCAGGAAGAAAGCAACGAAGAGAATAATACGTTTGCGTTAGCGGTCGAGATGCTGTCCCCGGATCTTGTGGTCACCAGCGCTTCTGTCGACAAATCAACCCTGGGAAGCGACTACAGCGGCCGCACTGTGGAGATTACATACAGGGTCGAGAACCAGGGAGACATAGAAGCTGATGCGACCTATTGGGGTTCCTACTGGTATGATTACTTTTATCTATCAGATAACTCGGTACTTGACGACGCTGACAGGTCCCTGGGGTATAAGTATGTCTCAGGATTCCCAAAAGTACCTCTTGCCGCCGGGGCTTCCTACGATGAAACCTGTACCGTCACTATCCCGGGAGATTCTACCCCGGGTAGTAAGTATATCCTTGTTGTCACTGACGGCTACTACCATAGGGTTAGCGAACTCGACAGGGGAAACAACGTCAAGGCGGTAGGGATCACTCTGGGTATAGGCGACCTCTCCATGACCTCCGCTTCCTGGGAGCCGGCAATTGTGGCTGCGGGCAACTGGAGCGACTACACCGATGGCACAGAGCCCGCTTCCCCCACGACCTTTATTGTCCCGGAAGAGGTGTCGGTATGCTCCATCAAGACAAAGCACAGCGGGGCACCGGCAGAAGTCAGCATTTCACTTCAGCGCTCGGATGGCTCGACTGTCGGCACGTGGGCCGCGACCCAGGACGGGAGTACATGGGAGACTACTCCGGACGTTACCATCCCTGCAGGCACTTATACAGTTATCGATTCTGATCTCTCAAGCTGGTATAAATCGAGCAGCGCCGGTGCGGGTATTGCCGAAATTCGGTATCAGCCTACAAGAACCACGACAGCGATAATGGGAAGTGAAATCGCCGTTGAGTGGGCGGTGCAAAACAGTGGAGACACGGAGTATGCCGGTTCCCTGTACGACGCCCTGTACCTTTCGGAGGATGATGTTTGGGATTCTGAAGACCAGATGATCCAAACCTGGTCTACCTATTATTCATCGGAGTCACCATTTGCTTCGGGCGAAAGCTACACAAAAAACGAACAGGTGAAAATCCCTTCCACAACGACCGATAATGTCTACCTCCTGATAGTCAGCGATTACTACCATTCATACCTGGAGACCAACGAATCGAACAACATCCAGGCTTTGCCTGTCACGCTCACCAGCCCGGACCTGGTGGTTACCTCTGCCAGCGTGCCGGACACCGTCTCGTGGAGCCAAACAATCGATGTATCCTGGACGGTCACCAATCAGGGTGAGGCTCCCGCCACCGCAGCGTACTGGTATGATTATGTCTATCTCTCATCAGATGATGTGTATGGCTATGGAGACGTTTACCTTGAAGATTTCAAGATCGAAGATCAGATCCCTCTGGCACCGGGCGCTTCCTATACATACAGCGGTCAGGTAAAGGTGACACCGTCTCAGTCCGGTCAGCAATATCTTCTGTTCTTTACAGATGCCTCATATGACATGCAGGGCGAGGGAAACAACGACAACAATGTGTTGGCAAAACTGATCACGCTCAAGGAACCTCCTGACCTGGTAGTGACTGGCGCCACCGTGCCGTCAAGCGGTTCCTCCGGCGGCATTATTGAGGTCTCCTGGACGGTCGAAAACCAGGGTCAAGGTCCTGCCGGAGCAACCTGGGACGACATGATTTATTTTTCCAGAGATCAGCAATGGGATTCGTACGTTGACACATCTGTTTTCCAGCAGGATTATCTCGGTTTTCATCTGCCCGAAGGAGAAACAGCGCTTCTGTTTGCAGGAAATTATGCAAGAGTCGAGACGCCTTTGAACATTGACCAGGGGTCGGCTGGCAATGGCGCCACCCTGGAGGCGTGGGTTTTGCCTATGTATGAAGACTACAGCTCGTCCCAGTATTATGTGCTGGGAACCAATGGGAGCTCTTCCAGCAATCATTGGGGTATCTTGCAACAGGGCAGCAACTGGCATGTTTCCAATGGGATTGAGGTTGTCGACACGGGATTGAGTGTGGATGTCGGCGAATGGCAGCACCTGGCGGCTGTCTATCAAAAAGGATTGGGGGTCACGTTCTACAAGAATGACGAATCGTTTACGATTGGACAGATCGATTATTCCACCGACGACCATGATTTGGTGATCGGGACCAATCCTGCCAACCCTTGTGAGAACTTCTTTGGATATATTGATGAAGTCAGGGTCTGGGAGGCGCCACGGAGTCAAAGTGAGATCACAGGGGCCATGAACAGCGAGCTTACGGGCTCCGAAGAAGGGCTGATCGGATACTGGCAATTCAATGACGGTTCAGGCACCACGACTGCTGATTCCACAGCTAATAACAACCACGGCACTCTGAAGGGCTCCTATTCCTACCACACGCCTGCATGGGTTTCCGCGCCGTCCGCTACCTCATATACCGTGACCCGCCTGGTTCGATTGCCCAGCAGTATAGAACTGCCTAACCCCGATACGGGCGACAATAATTATTACCTCTTGTTTTATACCGACTCTTGTTACAGCAAGCAGGGTGAGTCGAACGAGGGCAACAACTACCCGAATGCAGATAATAACTATACAGGTGCAGAAATCATCACCATAGAGAATGCAGACCTGCAGGTATCCAACCCCTCGGCTCCTTCTGCCGCCGCCGCCGGCCAGTCTATTACTGTGTCCTGGACGGTTACCAATAACGGCAGCGGGGCGGCGAATGCGAACTGGTATGATGCAGTTTACCTGTCAGACGATGATATTCTCGATAGCAGTGACCAGCGGATTGCCTATTTCTGGATAGATGAGCAGACTCCGCTTGCCGCGGGTGGTCATTACGACATGACCGACAAGAGCCTCTACATCCCAGGCGATGCTGTTGGGACCAAGTACCTCCTTTTCGTTGCTGACTACTCCAATTACCAGGCCGAGACGGATGATACGAACAACATGGCCACCTTGCAGATCACGCTGAACGCGCCGGATCTTTGTGTTACCGGTGTCGATGCCCCGGCCACCGGGGTTCTTGGCCAGACGATTTCGGTATCCTGGACCGTCGAAAATATAGGCCAATACGATACTACTACGCATTGGTACGACAAGGTTTATGTCTCTGATGACACGATCCTGGATGAGGAAGATACGCTTTTAGCCTCATTTTATGCCCCCGCTCAAAGCCCGATGCATCAGAACGATGAATACACACTGGCACATGATATCTTCCTGCCGGAGACAGCAACAGGTGACCGCTATTTGCTGTTTGTCGCGGATGGCTCGGGTTACCAGGGGGAAACCGATGAACAAAATAACGTAAAATCGCATCCTATCACTCTCACCGCACCAGACCTGGCGATTGCCGAGGGAAATGTCACTGCACCTACCACTGCCATTCTGGGGGAAACTGTCTCCGTTTCCTGGACCGTCACCAACCAGGGAACTGAAGAGGCAGCCGCCGACTGGTACGACTATATCTACATTTCTCAAGACAATGTAGTTGATCCTGGTGACAACCTGCTGCGCAGCGAGTATGTCGGGGACAAGACTCCTCTTGCTGCAGCCGGGGATTACACCGAGACCGCAACAATCACGGTTCCTTCCACTTGGCAAGGGCAGAACGCCTTCCTGATCTTCAAAGCGGACGGTTCAGGCAATCAGGGTGAAACCGATGAGACCAACAATGTTGTTGCCGCGGCAATTACCCTGACCGCCCCGGATCTGCAGGTGGAAAGGGTCACGGTCCCGACCACTGCAGTCTCTTCCCAGCAGATTCAGGTTTCCTGGAAAGTAGTCAATACCGGAAACTCTGCCGCGCTCAGTCCATGGAGCGATGCAATATACCTCTCATCCGACGACCAGTTTGATTCCTCTGTAGACACCAGAATCGATTATTTCAGCGCCTCGGACTGTGTCCCCCTGACTTCAGACGATTTCTACTCAAGCATCCGTGGTGTGCGCCTTCCTGCCGTCGCCGCCGGGACATATCATATCATTGTTGTTACTGATGAGTTCAACCAGCAGGGTGAGTCCGACGAAACCAACAACTTTAAGGCAGGTGGCCCAATCACCGTTTCTGTTCCCGACCTCGAAGTGACGGCGGTAATAGCCCCGGAATCGGCGTCTCCCAGCGAATCGATCGAGATAAGCTGGACTGTGCGGAACAACAGCGACACGGTCGAGGCGCCGGCCGACTGGTATGATTACATTTACCTGTCAGCAGATACTAACTTCAATCCAGGCACTGACGTTTTTGTCGCCTCCGAAAACGTGGAGGCATTCACCCCCCTCGATGCCGGTGCGAGTTACACGGTTACCCGAAATGTCACGGTTCCAAACGTTTCTGTGGGTACCTGGTACCTGTTCGTTGTGGCTGACGGCAGCCAGAATCAGGGTGAATCAGAGGAAGAAAACAATTTCCTCCGATCTGATGCCATCACTATTGAGATTCCCGATCTGACGGTTACCGAAGCTACCGCACCCGCAGAGGCATCCGTCCAGCAGGCGATCGATGTCACCTGGACTGTAAAAAACTCGGGCGATGGCGCCGCCAATGCCCGTTGGTATGACTATATCTATCTCTCCTATGACGATGGGC
>QMMV01000190.1 GCA_003647435.1 Deltaproteobacteria bacterium
CAAAGACGGGCTCAAGGTCGGCTACATCAAGCCGTTTGGCCGACTGCCGATCAAAATTGAAGGCGTGCTCACTGACAAAGATGCATGGTTTATCCACAACGTGCTCATGTTAAAAGACCCTCTGGAGACTCTGTGTCCCGTAGTTATGACTCACGATCTGATGGTAGAAGGGTGCCGTACAGAAGTTGTGGGGTTGGAGGAAAAGGTGCTGAAGGCCTTTGAAACGGTAGCAAAAGGAAAAGACGTTGTGCTCATTGGTGGAGCAGGAAAGCTTGAATCGGGCAAGGCCATTGGCATATCAGGCTATGATATAGTCCACAAATTGAAAGCGCGCGCCCTCTTGGTAGATTCTTATGACGGGGAATTCTATCTGGACGCTGTCCTGGATGCCGGTGAACGGCTGGGAGAAGACCTGCTCGGGGTAATCTTAAACAGGGTAAAAGCGGGACATGCTGAAAAAATCGAGGAACTGGTCGTCCCTTTTCTCGAGAGAAAAGGTATTCCTGTGTTTGGTTCACTTCCTTACGATGCTGTTCTGGGATCGGTGATTATTGAGGATGTCGTCGAGGCCCTCGCAGGCGATGTGCTGTGCTGCCGCAACAAGCTGGACGGTCTCATCGAGCACTTCCTCATCGGCGGCATGCAGGTTGATCGTGCTCTTGAATATATCAGAAAAACGAGAAATAACGCCGTCATCGTAGGCGGCGATCGGGCCGACGTGCAACTGGCAGCCATTGAGGCCCTCACACAATGCCTCATACTCACAGGGAATCTCTATCCTAACGAAATTGTCATCTCTCGTGCTCAGCTAAGGGGTATACCAATAGTTGTAGTTCGAGATGACACTTATTCTGTAGCAAAAAAGGTGGACGAACTCTCCCGCAAGCTCCGGCTCAGAGAAAAAGAGAAGGTCTACTGCGGCATTCGCCTGATTGAAGAAAAGGTGGATTTTCAAAAATTGTATGCGGCTCTCGGCCTCAGGCTGTAAGACAGACAACCGCCAATAAACATTGTACTCCATGGATTACCATCTATCTATCCTTTCATTTCTGCTCGGCTGCGCCCTGGGAGGCGTCATCGCATGGGCGATGGTCAGACTAACAACGGTAGCCCAAAAGAGCGATCAAATCGCAAGGCTGCAAGAAGCCCTCTCCGGCAAAGACAAAGAACTTCAAGACAAAGAGAGCAGGATTGCCGAGATCCTGTCGGAACTGTCCCGGACAGAAGAGGCGATGCTGAAGGCATCCGAGGAACGGGCGGCGGCTCACGCGAAACTAGAACAGATGCACGAAGTCCGGCAGGCCGTTGAGGAAAAGGCATCTGAGATCAAGGAGTTGACGAAAACGATCACGGAGCTAAAAGAAAGACAGGCAACGCTTGAAACCACCATAAAAAAAGAGCGGGCAGCCTCTGAAGAAAAACTGCAACTGCTTGAAGAAGCCAAACAAAAGCTGAGCGATACCTTCCAGGCCATCTCTGCCTCAGCACTCAGAAACAGCCAGGAATCCTTCCTTGAGCTGGCCAAAGCAAGCCTTTCCAAATACCATCAAGAGGCCAAAAAGGATCTGGAACTGCGTCAAAAAGAGGTGAGACACATTGTCGAGCCGATCAAAGAATCACTTGAAAAATATGACAGACAGGTCCAGGAAATGGAGAGGATGCGTGAAAAGGCATACGGCGGCCTCTCACAACAAGTAAAATCTCTTCTCGCCACTCAGCAGACCTTACAAAAAGAAACCAGCAACCTGGTCAGGGCACTCAGAACCCCTCAGGTGCGGGGCAGGTGGGGTGAAATCACCTTAAGGAGAGTCGCTGAGCTGGCAGGGATGATGAACTATTGCGATTTTTTCGAACAAGAAACGAAAGACGGCGAACAGGGCAGGCTGCGCCCTGACATGATTGTACGACTACCCAATGAAAGGCAGATTGTTGTAGATGCAAAAGCTCCTTTGCTCGCATACCTCGAAGCAGTGGAAGCAGAAACAGAAGAGGAAAGGACCAGCAAGCTAATCCTTCATTCTAAACAAATCCAAACACATATGACCAAACTGGGGCAAAAAAGCTACTGGGAACAATTCCAGCCTACCCCCGAATTTGTAGTGCTCTTTATCCCGGGGGAGAACTTTTTCAGCTCCGCTCTCGAATATAATCCGGGACTCATTGAGGATGGAGTGAGCAAAGGCGTCATACTGGCCACGCCAACAACCCTTATAGCTCTTCTAAAGGCGGTCGCCTTCGGATGGCGGCAGGAGGTTATGACAAAGAACGCCGAAGCGATAAGCGGCCTCGGAAAACAACTATACGAAAGAATAAGCACTATGGCAGAACACCTTGACGGGCTTGGCCGAAGCATTGAAAAATGCGTATTTACTTATAATCAAGTCATTGGTTCCTTTGAACGAAGGGTGCTGGCCTCCGCCCGAAAATTCAGTGAACTGGGGATTACAAAAAGAGGCGGGAAAGAAATCCCTTACATCAGTCCTGCCGAAAAGACAGCCCGCCAGATCAGCGTTATCGAACCGAACAAAAAGACATCGTAACACATTACCTTTTTGAAACACGACCGTTGAAGCCGGTTTGCGCAATTTGTTCCATTAGACTAAAGCGATACAATGAGTCAAAAAGGGTTGAGATTCTACGACAGACCAATTCATGAACAAGCAGGCCCCCCGGAGGCATTACGGAATCATGATGATACAGATCGCATGGCCCCGAACCCGCTGTTACGATGCATCGTTGACACAGTTTTGATGACAGAGTATTTATTCAAAGAAAAAGCGAAACTTATATAGGAATAGTGTCAATGAAAATTGTTATTGTTGGAGCGGGTGAGGTAGGCTTCCACGTTGCCAGTCGCCTCTCGCTCGAAAACAAAGATGTGGTAGTTATTGACAAACAAGCGGAAGCATTGCGCCGTGTTTCTGAAAACCTGGATGTACAAACCATCCTGGGCTGTGGAAGCAGCCCTGTCATCCTCGAACAGGCTGGCATAAGGGAAGCCGATGTTCTGCTGGCTGTCACCGACACCGATGAAACCAACCTGGTGGCCTCACTTTTTGCCAACATTTTGTCTCCTACAACCATCAAGCTGGCTCGGATTAGAAGCAAAGATTATCTATTGTACCAAGACACCTTAAAGCACGCTCCTTATCACCTCGATGTGATCATAAACCCCGAAGATGAAGCGGTTAAGGCGGTTGAACGGCTCCTGCATATTCCAGGCGCTGTGGACGTAGGTGAATTTGCCGATGGCCGCATCAAGCTTGTAGGGGTGCGACTGGAAAAAGACTGTCCCGTGGCCGGAACCAGACTGGCTGAGTTGCAAGATAAGAGCAGCAAGAAAATTCTTGTGGCGGCCATTCTTAGAGACGAAAAACTCATTATCCCCTCCGGGGAGGATCAACTCCAGGAGCGAGACCTGATTTACTTTGTTTCAGCGGAAAAAGAACTTGAGGAGGCCTTGCAGCTCTTCGGAAAAGGGGCTGAGCCCTTTAAACGAGTCCTCCTTATAGGGGGCGGCAATCTCGGCCTCAAGTTAGCCAAGGCCCTTGAGCGTCACCCCATACACATCAAGCTTATCGAAAAAGACCCGGATCGCTGCAAAGAGCTTGTAAAAGCCCTCGACAAGGTGGTAGTCCTGCAAGGAGATGGTTCCGATGAGGACCTGCTCCACGAAGAAAACGTGAAGGACATGGATGTGTTTGTAACACTCACAGAAAGCGAAGAAACCAATATCCTCGCCTCCCTTCTTGCCAAGCGGATGGGGGCAAATAAGACAATAACCCGCATTAGTAAGTCAAGCTACTTGCCGCTTGCTTCTGCAATAGGTCTTGAACATGTTGTCAGCTCCCGGCTTGCTGCTGTCAATAGCATACTCCAGTATGTTCGAGAGGGTAAGGTTTTGTCTGCCATGACTCTTAAGGGAGAAGAAGCCGAGACGCTGGAGGTAATTGCACCAGAAGCCTCTGATATTGTAGGGAAGCCTCTAAAACAGATACGATTCCCCAGGGGGGCCTTGGTTGTGGCTATCATACGCAAAGAAGAAGTAACCATCCCTTCTGGCGAAAGTATCATACTGCCACAAGATCGAATTATTATCTTTTGTACCCGCCACAGCATTCCCTGGGTTGAAAAGGCCCTCGTGGTCAAGTTGGAGCATGTCTAAATGCACCTTTGCTATACACTCCATCTGGTCGGAGTCCTGACCATTTTTCTCGGATTGACCATGGCTCTCCCCCTCCTTTTTGGCATCTACTATCATGATGAAAGTGTTACGCCTATTTTGAAATCGATGATAGCAACCGTTGGAAGTGGACTGCTGCTCTATTTTCTCTTCAGAGGTTCCCGCGAGAAGATTATGAGCCACCGGGAAGGAATGGGGGTAGTAGCCATTGGGTGGACAGCCGCCGGCTTTTTTGGAGCGCTTCCTTACTACTGGGGCGGGGTATTTAGCACTTTTTCCGACAGCTTTTTTGAATCTATTTCAGGTTTTACCACCACAGGGGCTTCGGTTCTGACCAATATCGAGACGGTCTCACGAGGCTTTCTCTTCTGGAGAAGTCTTACCCACTGGCTGGGCGGGATGGGGATTATTGTTCTTTCGCTGGCTATCTTACCTTTCCTGGGTATCGGAGGCCTGCAGCTTTACAAAGCAGAAGTTCCGGGCCCGGTGCCTGATAAGTTAAAACCTCGTATCAGAGACACAGCTTTGGTTTTATGGAAGGTTTATGTGCTTTTTTCCGCAGCAGAAACTCTATTGCTTATGTTAGGAGGCATGGACTTGTTTGACGCCCTCTGCCATGCCTTCGGAACCATGGCCACTGGAGGCTTCTCCACACACACTCTTTCCATAGGATCGTATCAGAGTCCATACGTGGACACGGTCATCATTGTGTTCATGCTGTTTGCAGGAATTAACTTTTCTCTCCACTATCGGTTCCTGAAGGGAGAGTCTTTGTCATTCTGGCGCAATTCGGAGTTTCGCTTTTTCATAGGAGCGGTTACCATTTTCTTTCTCG
>QMMV01000191.1 GCA_003647435.1 Deltaproteobacteria bacterium
AGGATCCCCCAGCGGTGGGTACTCCTCCTCGCTTATTCTTACCTCCTTGATCTTCCACACCTCTTTGGCCAGGTTGCACACAATGGGAAATTGAAGCCTTTCGTCTTCCTGGGTCAGAGCGGCCATTCGGTCTCTCTCCATCACCGAGTAGGAATATTCTAACCCATAACCCAAAGACCCCACTGTGGGATCCACAAGGATACGTTCGTCAGGCACCCCAAGGCTGCCCAGCAGGATATTAAGCTGTTTTGCGAGGTTAATATCGATGGGTGTACAGGCGGCTATGGTGTGGTGATAGGCAATAGCGGCGGCGCCCAGGGCCTTATAGCTCCCTTCTTCCACAGGCCCAAGGATAAGATTCTCATCTGCGCACTGCTCGGCAACCATTTTCAGGACCTCGGTGTCCTTTTCCAGATTGTTGCTGCCCCACACGATGAGTGGGACCTCAATGGCAGCAGCCACCTTTTTGGTTACTTCTACGGCCTGCTCAGGGGGCGCATTCTGGGCATTAGGATCTGTGCTGGCGAGTTGCAGCGCGATCATTTCTGCGCTGTATGTTGCCACGCACTTTTGGGCCCACGCGGCAGGGTCATGGACAACATCGGCAAAGGGTTCCAGTGCCGCCCGGGGCCACTCCTCAGGTGGTGCGTCATATACCTCCATGGCTATCTTCGGTGGATGGGGCATGTCCCCTTCAAACAGGTAAAAGGGATAGCAAGTCTCTCCACCCACAACAAGGCGGTTTGCTTCCTTTCCCAGCGGGATTTCCCTGATTGCGCCATTATACGATATCTTTGGTATTTCAAAAGCCATCTTAAACTCCTTTCTATAGCCCTGCAGCATCCAGAACAGGAGGGATTTTGCTTTCCCAGCCAAGGGCCATGATATGGACGCCATGACACAGATCCTTCATCCCTTTTACCAGGCGGACAGCGATATTGATGCTTGCCTCCGATTTGTCTTCGGCCTTTTTCAACTCCTGAATCACAGGTTCCGGGACGAAGACACCTGCCACGTTTCTGTTCATGAAACGCGCCATACCGACTGATTTCAGCAGGATGACGCCGCCAAGAACTTTTGTCCCGAATCCTTCCACCCGCTTCATGAATTTTTCAAACATGTCCAAATCATAAATACCCTGTGTCTGAAAAAACTTGGCACCCGCCTCAATCTTTTTCTCCATCTTCATGATCTGGAGGTCCAGAGCAGCGTCGTTATCAGCACCGGGATTTACCACCGCTCCGGCAAGGAAATCGGGGGCTCCTTTCAGTGCGTTGCCTGCCATATCAAATCCGGAATTCAGCTTCCCTATCACCTCCAGAAGGGAGACGGAATCCAGGTCGAAAACGGGCTTTGCACCCGGATGATCCCCCAGGACAGGATGGTCACCGGTCAGCGCAAGGACGTTTCTGATCCCAAGCACCCAGGCGCTCAGGAGATCCGATTGCAGGGCGAGGCGGTTCCGGTCTCTGCATGTAAGTTGAAAAACAGGATCGATCCCCATATCCGTCAACAGATGACAGAAGGCCATGGAGCCCAGGCGCATGACAGAACTCTGCAAGTCAGTAACATTTATGGCATCAACCCGATCTTTGATAATGGCAGCATCTTTCAACAAATGCTCTACATCTGTTCCCTTGCCGGGCCCGACCTCAGCGGTCACCACAAACTTGCCTGATTCTAAGGCTTCTCTAAAAGTCATCTCGCCCTCCTCCCCGCAAATCCTCTCTGACCACCCTGCCGGGGTGAATGCGCCAGTCCTTTACCTGCGCTTTTTGCTTCAAGTAATGCAGCATGTTCAAACGCTTCAGGGCGTGGTATATCTCCTGCCAGGCACAAGGCTGGTCTTTCAATACTTCACACTTTCCTTCGGATGCGCCTCCACAGGGTCCATTCAGAAGACCTTTGGGGCAGCGTGTCACCGGGCAGATACCACCTGTTCTCCAGAGGATACAGTCACCACAGGCCATACACTTTTCTGACCACACGCCTAATGCCTCTGTAACCCCCAGGGACATGGTATTACAACCCGGCAAGATCACCTTATCCGAAAACCGCTCGGCCAATAACTGAACCCCTGCCCCGCAGGCTAAAGAAAGCACCGCGTCGGAACCTGCCACTCTGTCTGCAATCAGGTCAACAAATTCAGGATCGCACTGCCTGGCGATGGTATCCTCCAAAACCTCGCCTTCCCGGCCCGACCTTTTCCTCGCTATGCGGATGGCAGAAGCAATCTCTGCAACCTGCCGCTGGCCGCCGGCAAATGAGATAGCGGCACAGGTTTCACATCCCAGCACCAAAAGGCGGTTGTAGCCTTTAGTCATCTCTTCAATCTCTTCAAATCTTTTCTGTTCGAGTACAACCATGCGATTCTCTCCTTTGCCGTAGATCAGCCCTCGCTAAATGGTTGAGTAGCTGAGTCGCTATTTGACGATCTCTGTAGATGTAAAGTCTGGCCATCCAAGTTCACCTCACTGGCTGGGGAGCCCTTTCTGCGGGCTTGGCCGAAGCTCCTTGACCCTTTGGATCAGCCCATCAATTTGCTCTTTTTTAACAAGCCCTTGCTCGGGCATATCGAAAAATTCAAGACACCTCCCGTCCACGCCTGAGGCTTCCAATATGGCCCTGGCACGGGCGATGCGCCCTTTTACACTTCCTTCCACCTCTGGAAAAGGGTCGGCGTCTGGCGGACATCCGGCAAGAAAAACCGCATCAGCCCCGTGCTCAAAAGCCTTCAAGATATCAGATGTGTCAATCCTTCTTAAGCCAAAAACCATCACAGGCAAAATATTAGGATAGTCTTGTCTCAGGCTTTCCATATCGCTGGAACCGAAGTTTCCATGCAGGTCGAAGAAGCCCACAATCGCAGGTCTCGTATGCTGTGACTCGCCCAGCGCCTTTTCTATTTTTTCGACAATCTCACTGCGGGCATCGAGACGGATGTCAATGGCCTGTACGGGGCACTCAACGGCGCACATCCCGCAAGCCTGGCAGGCAAAGGGATCGATGGTAACCTCTCCCATCTTGTTCGTGGTAGGTATGCCGAGGGGGCAAACCCTCACGCAGGTCAGACACGAGACACATTTTTCTTTGTCGATCCTCGCTCCAAGATAACAATGGAGACATCTGAGTGCCTCCCTGATGGCAAGATCTTCGGGAAGAGCGGCATCCACTTCGTCAAAACCTTTAAGCCGCTGGCCTCTCGGAAGACTGATCTTTTTGCATCTCGCAAATTTTCTGGTCTTTTCAATAAGGGCTGAAGAAAGCTCTTTCGTCTCCACCGCCTCGGCCGGCGCGGGGCTCGGCAGAGGTTCTCCCTTCAGATAGGAATCTATGGAAATGGCAGCGCGTTTGCCTGCAGCAATCGCCTCAACAAGCGTAACCGGCCCAGTGACCGCATCACCTCCGGCAAAGACCCCGGGATGGGTAGTCACCAAGGTGTAAGGATCTTCTACATGAATTCGCTTGCCTTTTTCTGTAAGCTCAAGCTCTCCAGCCAGGAAAGATGCTTCAGGTTCTTGGCCGATTGCCGCAATTACCATATCTACAGCAAGGGTAAACTCAGATCCTGGCACAGCCTCCGGTCTCCTGCGGCCACTGGCATCGGCTTTGCCCAGCCTGTTCTTAATGCATTTCAACCCTGAAACTTTCCCGCCTTCTCCAAGGATCTCCAGTGGTGAGATCAAATAGGAAATCTGAACACCCTCGTAAACCGCCTCTTCGATCTCTTCTTGGGCCGCCGGCATCTCATCTCCAGATCTCCGATAGACAATGTGAACGGCCTCAGCGCCCATGCGGAGCGCGCAACGGGCCGAATGAATAGCCGTGTTGCCCCCGCCGATCACAGCCACCTTCCTTCCTACCTCGGGACCTCCTCCCTGGCTGACTGAACGCAAGAAGAAAACTGCTGAAACCACGCCCTCAAACTCATCCTCACCGGGGATGCGGAGCCTCCGCCCTCTATGCGCGCCAATACCAACAAATACTGCCTTGAAGCCCTCTCCAAAGAGATCGGCAATCTTGATCTTTTCCCCTATTCGAACTCCGGTCCTCACCTCGATCCCCAGGTCCAGAATTGACTGGATCTCCTCATCAAGCACATTTTTAGGAAGGCGATATTCGGGTACACCGACTCTCAGCATACCTCCCAAAACCGGCAATGCCTCAAAGATCGTGACATGGTGGCCGAGCAGGGCCATGTCGTGAGCGGCTGAAAGCCCTGCGGGCCCCGATCCAATTACTGCAACCCTTTGCCCGCTTGATCTGTTGGAAAAGGCCGGCTTGGCCTGGGCCTCTTTCCACTGGCCGTCTGCGACAAAGCGCTTCAGAGCGGCTATTGCAATCGGCTCATCCACCTGTCCTCGCTTGCAAGCCGTCTCGCACGGATGGGTGCAAATACGTCCGCATGTGCGAGGTAGGGGGTTTTGCTCTCTAACAGCTACTAATGCCGCCCCAAACTTCCTTTCAGCAATGAGCTGAACGTATTCCCTCGCATCGGTCACAATAGGGCAGGCAGACTTGCACGGCGGGTATTCGATTTTCATGCTAAGTTCACTCCCTTCCATAGTTTATATTTCGCTCTTTGGCGCTCTTTGGATCGGGCACAGTCTAAGACAACAGTCGGCCTCACGTCTGGGTACTTGCCATAAGCAGAGCGGCTCAAGACCATGTATCCGATGCGCCTGAAACCAGGGGGGGAGGATTGTAGCCCCAACAGATTGTTATCACTCAGTAGAGCACGCTATAGTTTTTCAAATAAATGACTTAACAAATCCGGAATCCGAATATCGAGATCCAAAACAAACTCGAAATTCAAATGCTTGAATGTTCAAAACTCGTAACACTTTAGCTTTTTTAAAAAACAGACATACGGAATGGACAGGCCATCCGCTCCATATGTCTGTTTTTGAAAAGAGCTAAAGTGTTACTGAAAATCTATGTAATTACATCTCCCGCCTCATGGCCATGTCAAAGAGGATTCTCTTCCTTTTTTCCTGAATTCCCAGGG
>QMMV01000192.1 GCA_003647435.1 Deltaproteobacteria bacterium
TCCTGCGAAAGATTGGCATCGGTTTCAAAATAGCAGATGCTTTCTATCTCTTTTAACCAAACATCATCTGTTGCGTTGAACCTCTTCTGATACTCAGAATAGAGTGCCGTGCCAGGATATATCTCAAGGATGTAAAAGATGCAGATGAGCGGCTTTATCTCCTTTATGAGGCGAATGGTATCTTCAATTGTCTCCCGGGTTTCTCCCGGGCAACCGTATATGAAATAGGCTCGCGGCAGTATTCCGTATCGATGTGTCAGGGCAAAAGCACGCTTTACCGCATCCGTTTTGAGATTCTTGCCCAATATGTCCCTTATTTTTTCCGAACCACTTTCCACCCCATAACTTATCTGAATGCAGCCGGCCTTTCGCATCCAGTATAGGATCTCTTCATTCACATAATCGGCCCGCGAGATGGCAACCCAGACAATCTTAAGCCCTCTGGTCAGGATTTGCTTACAAATAGCAATTACTCGCTTCTTATCAATGGTAAAGGCATCATCCGAAAAAAAGAAAAAGTTGACCCCTTTCTCATTAAGTATTTCTAATTCCGTGACAAAATGCTCGGCAGAACGGAATCTTATCCTGTGCCGCCATAGTTTCGGGCTTGCACAAAAGGTACATCTTCCAGGGCAGCCCCTCGAAGAGGTCACATGCTGATACGTGAAATATTTCGCAGGAATGGGAAGTTGGTCAAGATCGGAAATGAGTTCTGGGGTCGCTGTCTTTATAGCACGATTTTTTTTCCTGAAGGCTATTCCTTTGATGTTTTTGAGTTTTTTATAATTATTTTTCTCGATCAATCTTACCAGGTTTAAAAAAGAATATTCACCTTCACCTATAACGACAAAATCTACTTCCGGAAAGTGTGTCAAGAAATGCTTCCACAGAAAAGTGGCGGCAACCCCACCAAAAACGATCTTAACATCCGGATTTATCTTTTTCGCTATTCTTGAAATCTCCAACCCCGCCAGGCGATTTGCATTTAAGATCGAAAAGCCAATAATATCCGGCCGTTTTTTGATAAGCACATCGATTATCTGTTGAGGGGTTTTATGTATTTTGTACCAGTTGAGGACTTCAACGTCATAATGATTTTCCCTCAAGACAGCGGCGACAGAATACAGCCCTATAGGGACTGCCTTTATATCTTCTTCCTGGCTCCGGTCGAAGAGTGGGTATGGATAGATGAGCAAGATTTTCATTTCACAGGGCTTCCTTCTTACCACACAGGACCTTGTAAGGACAAATCCGGCAGGCATTTTCTTTATGCGGGACATCTGAGACAGGATAAGGCTCCGCTGAAAAATTGCCTGAAGCAAGCATCTTGCCTACGAGGGCTACCTTCTCTCGCCATATATCGAGGACCTCATTCCAAGTCCTTCCTTTGGGTATGACCAGAACATGTGACACGGCGGATGCTGTCTTAAGGCCAATGTAGCCCCCTGAGACGGGCACACCGGATGCGGTATCTTCTTCGGCTTCAAAAACCTGGCCGCTTATGCTGGCTGCCAGGTATGCCGGTATCTGGGGATCAGCGAAATATTCTGTCACGGCTTTGGCTGCCGGATGCTCTCCGCTCTTGTAGTCCCACAAGACGAGTCCTTTTTCTTTGTGACGATCGATCCGGTCTATGCGGCCTGAAACAGAAAACGGCCATTCATCAAACTTGAGGCCATGAAAGGAAGACTCTTCGCACAGCCATTCCCAGCCTTTTTCTAAGCGCTTCAATTCAAGGTCAAGCCACTCTATCAACAGACCCGGTGCTCCAGTCTCATCACCAAGCCATCTGCATTTTTCGACCCGCCAGCCATGTGGGGTTACGGCATTCATAGACCCTGGTCCAGCGCTGAGACAGAAGGGCGCAAGGATTTCCTCTACACACTCTTTGAGCAACTCTCGCATGGCAGGCCTGTCCCTTTCTCCCATCAGGCCATTTTCCCGGCACCGGCGCGTAAAAAGTGCAAGGGTTTTATGGAGAAGGCTTCCTCGATCAGCAGGGGAGATCCCGGCAACAAATTCCTCAAGCGGCAAAACCTTCAACATGGTTTCTGCATAAAAGCGGAAGCTACAGGTAAAGGCCGTGGAAAGCTGTGACACAGAAATCGCTGCGGGCAGAAGTTCGCCTTTGATAGGAGGGTCTGAAGGGGGAAAGACCTTCCGGCTTTCAAGGCCCTTTTCTGTCCCCTGAAGCCATGCTGATCGCGCCCAGACCGGATCTGGTGCATTCCAGAAATCGACTACCTCATGCGTTTCCTCGGCTACTGCCTGGGACCAGAACGGACTCGGGGCAAGCCGTTCTGCCGCCTCTTCCGCCGGCCGCAGAAGGGTTACAGATGGTGCGCAAGCAAGGAGGTGATCAAAGGCCTGCCGTGCAAAGAAAAACTGGCTCTCCGCGGTTGCC
Source organism: Deltaproteobacteria bacterium (assembly GCA_003647435.1). Classification (GTDB taxonomy): domain Bacteria; phylum Desulfobacterota; class Desulfobacteria; order Desulfobacterales. The sequence goes on from QMMV01000192.1 coordinate 2,405, forward strand.
CCGTGGACGTGACGGCGCTCATGCGGGCTCAGCAAGGGAAGTGAGCGAACAGGCCTTGGGAGGCTTTTTGCCTCAAGCCCCAAAACATAGAGTTTTTCAAAGCTCATCCCTCTTGATTCTATAAGTCCCAGGACTTGTATGCCGGCTTCTTCAATCCCCCGGACATGGACCAGTTTCCTGGACAACTCGTGGCGGAGAAAGGCCCAAAATTCTGCAATGCTCATTGAACAGCTCCTAAGGTCTTCTTGCATTGCCGTTAAAATGTTCTTCAGGTGTTCCCAGGCCCCGGAGTCTGCCTCATCTGAAATCACGGGAAAGCCGACAGCCCGCCAGAACTTCCCAAGGGTATTCACCCATTCAGCGCCGGTACGTATACGGTTTTCAATGACATCCCTGAGCGTCGCCTCGAAGTCGTATCCCCCATTGCGAAAGAAATCATGAAACTTTTCATATTTTTGGGAAAGTATGCCGAAGAGTTCCCTAAAACCTTCCTCTATCCCCTCCTGCCGCCAGAGCAAGTCTACCCTTGCTATCTGATCCCTGCATCTTGCCCATCTCCCGTAGTAAGGGGAAAGCAGCATGGCAAGAAGATGCGCTCGCAATTCGCCTTCGATCCAGAAACGCAACGGTAAAAGACCTGCCTGAATGAGAGATCTTTTCAAAAGGCTCGTCCCTGCCGAGATGTTAAACGCTGATCGCACCTCATCGTGTGATTCTCCTACAATCTCGGCCAGGGTCTCCTTTAGATATGGCACATAGGTTTCAGTGTCGGGTACAACCACGCCGATTTGATTCAGGGTAATGTGCCGGGCGTCTGCCACAAGCTGTTGAACCAGCCATGCTGCCTCCTGGCGCCGGTCCTGAAGGACTACCCCCTTGATCTGCTGGGGGGTACCTTTCGGAAGGTCAAAGCGGATAACTTTGCACTCTTTTGACAGACATGCAAAAAGGGACTCTTCTACCGGGGATGGGGCCTCAAAGGCTGCCAGGAAGATCGCATCCGGTAGCTCCACGGCACCTTCAGATATGGCCCCCGCAAGATAGAGGGGCAAAAGAGCCGGATGAAATGACTTGCAGCCGATCAGGAGATCTTCAAACACCTCAAATGCCTTCCTGCGCCAGAGAAGAAGTGGAGTGTCAAGCGATATCTCTGGCTGAGACAGAAGCTTGTGGCGGGCCAGAACCGCATAGGTCTCGTCTAACGTCTCGAAAAGTTCAATGTCTGCGATAAATGGTTCAGGAGGCGGTACTCGGCCTACGGCTTCCCTCCAGAGGGCAAGACGGCTGACGTGGGAGAGCGGATGTATTGCCGGCCAGGTGAGATTCCAGGCTTTCCGGATCCAGGCATTCAACGAAAGGATATCCGGCAAGATCCATCCCTGCCGCCCTTCTGACATCTGTGTCTGCCGGTAGCGGTGTTTGAGCAAGCGCGCAAGCCTGCCTCCAGAGGTGAGAATCAGGGTGCCAGGCCGGCTCACCGAAAGAAGGCCATCCTGAAAAGCTTTGTTATCCCGGTATGTCATTTCAAACCGGCCAAAAATCTATCCGAATATTTAAACGCTGTCTTGACAAGTTATATATGTATACACTACAGTTACTGCTTGGTCAAAGGGAGTTGGTATTGTTCTCATGTTCGAGTTCGGCTAAACTCTGGCTAAATTGAGATACAGGGCGAGAGTTTTGAAAAAATCTGGCAACGAAAGTAAGGCATTGTGCAGCAATGGCAAATTTTTTGGTAACCGGGGGTGCCGGGTTCATCGGGTCAAACCTTGTGCGGGTTCTTCTTCGAAGGGGAGATAGCGTGCGTGTCCTGGATAATTTCTCTACGGGAAAACGTAAGAATCTCAACTCCTTTGGTACATCTGATCATCTATCCGCAAACCTGGAGGTCTTTGAAGGAGATATTGGGGATCTTTCCACCTGTCGCAATGCAACGGACGGCATCGACTATGTATTACACCAAGCAGCTATACCTTCGGTCCCGAGGTCCGTGGCCTTCCCGCTTGAATCAAATCGTGCCAATATTGACGGTACATTAAATCTGTTGGTGGCAGCAAGGGATGCCGGAGTAAAACGACTTGTTTTTGCTTCTTCCTCAGCAGTATACGGCAACGCCCCGGGCTTTCCAAGGAAGGAAACCATTGCTCCCGAACCGCTCTCCCCGTATGCGGTACAGAAGATGGCAGCCGAGCATTACATGCGTGTCTTTTATGAGCTTTACGGCCTTGAAACAGTTTCTCTTCGCTATTTCAATGTGTTCGGACCCCATCAGGACCCGGAGTCGGAGTATGCGGCGGTAATCCCGAAATTCATAAGGGCTTTTCTCGCCGACGAGAAACCAACTGTTTATGGCGATGGGGAGCAATCCCGGGATTTCACTTATGTGGATAATGTTGTATATGGGAATCTCCTTGCAGTTGAAGCGCCCGACGCCCCGGGCAAGACAATGAATCTGGCCTGTGGCGGGCAGCTTACCTTAAACCAGCTTCTTGGTCTGTTGAGGCGCATCACGGGCTCTGATATAAAGGCTGACTACACCGAGCCGAGACCCGGCGATGTCCGGCACTCTTGGGCTGATATCAGTCTGTCAGAGCA
>QMMV01000193.1 GCA_003647435.1 Deltaproteobacteria bacterium
CCGGCACAGTCACATGCTCTCGACCCGAGGTGGAAAAATGGTGATTAATAACAAAGAAATTTCCCAGGAGGACCTGATAGCTACAGCCGCCTCGGCTGAACTCCACAGCCACCATCCCCTGCCATGAGCCATTGGAGCAAAGGCAAAGGAACGAGAAATGGAAATCCCCGGCCACACAGCCTGTAAGCCGATTCTCGGACGGGGCGTGGAAGCTAATATAGAGGGTGACACTATCCTGGTAGGTAACGAACATTTGATGATCACGCGTGGTATTGGAATAGACGGGTACCGGAAAGATACAGATCTCTTGATTGCTCAGGGCCATAGCGCTGTTTTTGTAGCAAAAAACGGTGAGCTGATCGGCTTGATAGATATAAAAAACAAAGTCAGGCCCGGGGCCAGGAGAATTATAAAATACCTCAGGAATGACGGGATAAGGGAAGTCTATTTGATTACAGGAGACCACCAGTCGGTAGCCGAGAAAATGGCGGCAGAGCTTATTGAGAATTTACCAATGAAGGCCGCAAATGATCAAGTATCTTGAGATAAGAAGACTTTTCAGGCAAGCTGAGGTGGTTAGCCACAGCCATGGCCGGATGGTTCTTAAGGTGGATGTTACCGCGGTCAGAAAAGGGGCTGTTAATCCGGAACGGGTGGAAACGCGTTTTAAAAAGATTGGGGGGATCGAAGAATTCCGTTTTGATCCGCAAGAACACATGCTTGCAATAAACTATGACAGACAAAGGATGGAACCCGGCCTGCTTGAAGGTCTTATGGGGGCGAGTAAGAAAGAGGCCGAAAGGGATGCTGAAGCGGCCCGGGGTGATTATCAAATAAAGGAAATCCCATCTTCCCCCGAGGGAATTGAGGCCATCCGCTACGAAGATCCGGCATTGGCTGAAAAAATAGAGTTAATCCATCAACTTCGGCTCATTCTCACGTTGCATAGGCTAAGAGAGTCCGGCATCAATATCAACCCTTTGAAGGGGATCTTACGGCAATTGCATCTGGAGGAATACCAAGACATCTTCAGTCGCCAGGGGATCGCATCCTTTGGATGGGGGCTCTTGAACAGGTTTCTTCCCAGGGCATTTGATTGATACAGGGCACCTTGGGAAACTCATGTCTATTCACTACCGCATAGCACAAAACATCAAAAATCCACTCCGCATAAAGAGCAGAGAGCATGCGCCTGCCGTTCTGCGAGCCCTGGCTGCCGAGGTGGAACGTCTTGACTGGGTAGTAGCCTGTGAACCAAGGTCCGCAAGCGGCTCCCTGGTGATTACAACTTCTGATTGCCCCAGGTTCGGCGAACTGAATGTTGCACTGGAGCAAGGGTACCGCACCTGCCGGCGACCAAATGCTCAATTCCCTGCTCCTGCTAAACGTGATGACCCTGTGAGAAGATATGAGCCAGCCGAAGAGCACGTATCCGGCTCTGTACTGGCAGCGACAGGGATGGTCTTGCTCGCTGTCTGGATTTTGAGGCTGCGACCGGAGGCGGAAAGATTCAGAATAAATAAGGGGATATTCAATATCACTTAGGCTACAACCTCTTTCCTTGGCTATCCAATAGCCAAAACAGGCATCAAGAAGCTTGAAGCAAGGGGCAAACCGAACATGGAACTTCTGATTTGTATGGCTTCGCTTGCTTCCATTATTGTGCGGGAGAGCGCAACTGCCCTGGCGGTGATGTACCTGATTAACCTTTCGGAATACTTAGAAGACAAGACCATGGAGAAGACGCGCAAGTCGATACGGAGCATGCTTGCAGGTGAGAAGCAAATGGTCTGGAAGGTTGTAGATGGCCGGGAGAAACAGGTTACAGGCAGCGAACTGGTTAAAGACGACCTTATTATCCTCCGCACGGGAAACGGGGTTCCATGTGACGGAGTAGTCATAGATGGTGATGCCCTCCTCGACGAGGCCTCCATCACAGGGGAATCACTTCCAGTCTATAAAAAGGCCGGCGACAGAGTTGTAGCAGGCACCCATGCGGATATGGGAGAAATCACAGTCAGGGTTGAAAAGATCGGTGATGAAACGCGCATGGGTTCAATTATTCAAATCATAGAAAGCGAGGAGGGCCTTGAGTCAGAGACCATGCGCACGGCTTTTCCTACCTGGCGAATGGGATGGCCGAGCTTGGAAAGTCTTCGGAGGCCTTTCTGAAGTACATCAAAGCTCATAGTGCTGTCCGGAGATAAACTGGATGTCTTGACAACAATCGCACATTGTTCACGGGCATACAGATGCAGAAAGTGCAAGATTTCTGATGCTCGTGACACGTCGAGCCGACCTGATAGATCGATATGTATCACCCCGTTTACTTTCCGGGCATACATCGTGAAATTCTCATTTACATTGAGGCCATGCATCCAGTCTTTCCCATTCATACGATGTCGAAAAGCTCCTGGACAATTTTTCTGTCCGAGGTGAGTTTCTCGATTACGGTTGTTTTGCCCGTTTCAGCCTTTTCTCCGAGAAGGAGAAGTTTTAGTCCCAACGGGACGATTTCTTTATGGTAGCGGATCATTTCTGCTACGATAGCCCCAAATCTGGTAATAAGTCCCTCGATAGATCCGTTTAACTTGAACCTGTTTTCCCTCAGCTTCTTCAGTAAATAGGTAACACAAGAACTCAACATTGCATAGGATTCAACCTTAGATAGGTTTCCGGTGTGCATCGGAGCGTGGTTGGTCAGGATTTCCTGTGCGTCCCATTTGGCGTAAAGCTCATAGTATTCGATGAATCTGGTGGTGGCCTCTGTGCCAACATGGCCGGACAGGATAGTAAACATTGCCTGCTCGGTAAGCGAATTTCCAAAAGAATCCATTGCAATAGATGCATATGTCCAGGACCGCGGAGATGGCCAGGCCCCTGATTCAATCGGTTTTCCAATAAGGAATTCGGGGTAGTTTTGCAGGAAGGTGATAATGTCAGCGCGGATACCGTTTCTGATAGCATAGTCTTCCACCCATTGGTCGATGTCAGCATGCAGGTCGATAAAAAATATCCTGTTTGCCACGGGCGCAAGAATTTCCTGAAAGCCGGCCTTGTCGTTGCCCCTGTTTCCAGCCAGAATAATAGTGACGTTTTGGGGCAGCCTGTGATCGTGAATAGACTTATAGGTCAAGAGTTGAAACATATAGGCCTGAATCTGACGGTTGCACAGATGGGCGTCGTCCAGGAACAAGATGACGGGATCTTGATGAGAACGCGGGACAACTTCTAAGTGATTGAAGTTAAAGATTTCCGGCCTGGACCAGAGGATAAACTCGGTCTTCATGTCCTCGTCTTTCCCGATTTTTGGCAAACCCGTAATTTCCTCCAGCATGACCGTAGCCATGTAGACCACTTTCAGCCCCCACCCTCTCTCTTTACAAACCTGGCGAATTATTTCCGATTTACCTATGCCCGGTGACCCCGAAAGCCACGGTATAGAAGTTAGATGTCCGTTTTGATTTGCATTGCGCTGGAGCAAAACGGATCTTTCTACAAAAGCAGCTACTTGATTCAAGTTCAGACTCGTTTCCATATAATCTCCCCGTTATACGAACTCAGCTCGCTCCGCTCACAATTGGTTGATTCGTTGATTGGTCGAGTGTTACCATTGTTTTTTTCCCCGTTGGTTAGCGGCACGTGATCACGCATTTCGCAAGGGCATACGGGAAAAGATGCCCGGTCCTGGCATTAAAAGCGATATCGAAGCAATCTCTCGGTGCCGCGATGGCTTCATCGCTTCGCTCCTCGAAATGACATCTTGAGACCATTGTAAGATTCGGGATCATACCAGGACTGCTTGCTGCGATGAGAGGAGCTCAGCGTGACCGGTGCCATCCACTGTTTCCAGATTTTTGACATGGTTCTTGTTCCACGGGATGTCCTGAGACGCTGATGCTGCGCCCTGTTGTGTTTTATCTTCAGCCTCCGGTTTCCTCGTCTTGGCATTTTGCCTCCTTGTTCGCCGGGTGAAAATCAAAGCTCCGTTCGACGGCAGGACTTATTTCAGTTCAAGACACTTTTTGACAGAGTACCTGCGATTGATTTCAGCTCTCAGCCTGGCGCTCAAGCTCCTTTCCGGGTCCAGATGGGAACCGAAATTGAGACGCCCGGGCTTGATAGCTTGTGCGTTCCTCGATCCGGCAAGAGAAATATCGATATCTATCCGGCTGTGCTTTGCTTCTTTGGCAGTCATGATACCCCTTGTGTCTGCTTTCTATCGGTTAACAGGTGCCATGCTTCTTTGAACGCAGCATACTTGCTTTCATGAGGGCCTGCATCAGGCGGGAGATAAACTCCGTATTTTGGCATAGCGTGTCTTGGAATGATGTAATGAGCGTTCTTTGTATCGCTTCTGCAAAGGCAGATGAAAAAATCACAGTCCTGGTTGGCACAAAGTCTGTTACTGATGCGGAAGTATCGGTTATTCCCTATCATCATGGTCTTCGAGGTACATCTGAGAGCAACTTTATGCCCATTGACAAAAATCTCGTGTCCGTGCCTCCGAGTCCTGAGATACGCGGGTAGGCCTAACGACTCTATTTTTTCCCTGACACTCATTAATGCAGCGATCCTTTTTCGTTTCATCCTCTCATCATGAAGTTTATGCTTCCTTGCCAGTATCTTTTTTCGGAACGCCTCGGTATAGGGATAACCATAGATGTTTCTATACACCTGCCGTGCATATTCTCTCGAAAACCCGAAATACCTGCCAAGATCAGCCAGGGTGTTTTCCGGCTTTTCTATAATCTGTTTGAATTTTTCTACAGCGCCTGCACCGTATGTCTGTTCAAAGCGCCTTTGAAATCCGTCGGCCCTCTTAATGCCAAAAGCTTTTCTCAATCTTCCAACAAGGGCTGCATCTGCTTCTAAGATCCTGGCAATTTCATAATCGTAAAGGTGTTCCACCTCTACCTTCTGTTTGAGAAATTCGGCTAACTCCATGTTGAATTGGAGCCTTACGCGACTTTTTAGCTCA
>QMMV01000194.1 GCA_003647435.1 Deltaproteobacteria bacterium
GTTATTAGAGTGCATAAATGGTTCTACAATGCGGCCTTGGCAGGGCTGGAACCTGCCAAGCTATCACGAATTTTGCCGAGCGATTCTTCCACCTGAATCTGCTTCAGTTCTACCCGTGCCATATCACCCCAGAACGGGTCCCCCGAGGATAGCACGCCATTCCACATCTCTTGCGCCTTATCGGTCGCTTTCAACCGATGGTAGCACTGTGCAAGCCTGAACTGCAGCCCGGGGGCTTTGAAATCCTTTGGATTCAGCTCCAGGGCGTTTTCAAAAGCAGTCACAGCCTTCTTCATGCCTCCCACAGCGAGATATGATTCGCCGAGTTCACGATAGGCAATGTACAAATCCTCTGAAGAACCAGCTTTATTTTTCGTTATCAGGGCAATAGCCCTCTTGAAATAGCTTACCGCCTTCCCATGCTTGCCCTGGCTGGTCAATGCATTCGCTACTCCCATAAGGACCTTGACCTGATGATGGGGGTCAGGTTTTTGTTGGAGAGCCAGATTAAAAGACTGAAGCGCCTTGCGATATTCCTTTCGTTGAACGAGAATATTCCCCAACAAATAATATGCCGCCGAAGCTCCCTTGTGTTCAGGATACTTAACAAGAAAGGCTTTTAATATCGGCTCCGCTTTATCAAACCTATTTACCATGTAAAAGGACTCCCCTAAACCGAACAGGAGACCGGCAGGTTCATCTCCCTCTGAGTAAAACCTTCTGGCTTTCTGAAATGCTGAAACGGCCTGTAAATACATGCAAAGCCTTCGGTAAGTATCACCGACCAGCAGTAGCAGATCGGGCATATCGTCAATCCGCAGGACTGATTGTACCTGCTCACAATAAGCTATGGCATTTTCTGGTGTGCCAGCCTCGGTTTCACGCTCAACAATCGCCTTGAATGACTTTGCCATTGCCACCTTTATCTCTTCCTTAAGGGGGGTCTGGGGATGCTTTGCCAGGAGTTTTTGCAAGGTAGCGATGCTCTGATCATAATCTTTATTCTTGTGGTGCAAGATAGCGAGCTTTAACATCACAAGATCAAACAGCGGACTATCTGGATGCTTTTCGACGATATCCTCATAAATCTCACGGGCTGTCTCGCCGGTAATCAGCATTCCATCCCGAGAGCGATCATTTCCAGGTATAGCTTTTTCGCTTTCGTCAGCAAGGCGAAGTAAGCTAATCAGAGCACCTTCTGAGCCGGGATACATCCTAACTGCCAGGCGATATAGCTTGCATGCCTTGGATTTTACTCCTTCCTCGCTATATGTGTCTGCAATCTTGGTCAGGACTATGTGATTTGACTTCATCTTTGGAAAGTAGTTCAAGACCGCAGTGAGCGTATCTCTGGCCTCCTTTAGCTGCCCCAGCTCATAATAGCTATAACCAGCATACAGTAAGAGTTCGGGGGTCTTGTAAACCTCACCCGGTTTCTCGGACATGATTTCCTGAAGCGTTGCCAGGCAACGCTTGAAGGCCTTCATGTCAAAAAGTGCTTTTGCTTTTTCAAGCTTCCCTCTTGTGGCAAGCTCGGTCCCTGGATTCCGCCTTTCAAGTTCTTCAAAACTGCTGACCGCTTCTGTAGGTTTTTTGAGCAAAACCAAAACCCTGCCACGCTGAAACAAGGCCTCGGGAACCGCTGGACCTTTTTTATTCTTTTTCAAAACCGCGTTGTAGTATGCAAGTGCCTCGTAATAATTCTTCACCTGAAAATAACAGTTACCGATGGAGACCATGGCATCGGCTACATAATCAGATTCGGGGAATTTACTGATGGCATCCTGATAAAGAGAGGTTATGTCGATCAAATGTCTTGAAACCTCTTCGTCAAACATACGATGGAAGCTCTTGGCCAATAGGAAATAAGCCTGTTCCAAGTACGCACTGCCCGGATAACACTCTATGATTTTTCTCAAGATTCGAGTCGCCTTTTCCCATTTACCCCTTCGGTAGTGTGCTGCGGCCTCAGTAAAGAGAACGGCGTCAGCAGAAGCGGCCTTCGACTCCACCTTTAACAGCCTGTCCTCTATACCGACGATCTCTTCCGGTTTCACATCCCCTGCTTTGCTCTTTATTTCAATATGCAAGCCGCCATTCACTTCCTTTATCCCGCATTTGATATCCGCATACGGTTTGCCCAATTTTACAACCAAGCACGATACCTTGCACGGTTTGTGCTCAAGTTTTAGATCCTCTATCAATTCATCACCGGCAAATGTCTCGGGGACGCGGATGTCACCGGAAAATTCGGTATCCTTAAATGCTATAAGCATCTGCTTTTCTTCAATGGGAATCACCTTGAAGGCAGGATGACCGATCAGGCGGATGATGATTGAGGAAGCCCCTTCTTGAGATTCTGTTACTACCTCATGAATGACAGCCAAATTGCCGGCGCCGGCAGGGGAAACCATGAACGCCAAAATCAAGCAGAGGCATATGAAGAACGGGCGTGTTTGGAGCCTGAAATTCATACGTACCAAGCCTTTAATTTTTCGACCTCCCACGACCCGCGGAACAGGGCAATCAGGGAAGCATAATCAGGACAATCCTGTAGAAGACATCTTTGAGCAGTGAGCAATAAATATGCCACAGGCCTCATCCAGCACTCTCGGCTCGACTCTGTAATTGGTCGAGTTGGAAAATGGACGCGGACAAATGGATCAAGTGGCAGAACTGCTAACTTGATGTCGGGTGCCAAACGGGGGATATCTCCAGTATCAAGCATCGAGGATTGAGTATCGAAGCAGAGCGATTATTGACATCTTGATCGGGAGGGATGTCAGAGTTTTGACAGGGGAGGGCTGAAAGGCAGGATCACGAAGCGGCTGCGGGACGGTAAATTTTTTTCTTCTTCATCTTTTCGATCAACGTTGTTCGGTTGATATGTAGCAGCTTGGCAGCCTTCGTTTTAACCCAGTTAGTTTCATGGAGGGCTTGCAAAATCAATCTCTTCTCATATTCTTCGACAGCCTCCCCGAAAGAAATGCCGCTCTCGGGTATGCTCCCCGTGAGCGACTCGGTTTTTCTTGCTTTTTCTATGATTACCTCGGGAAGATCGTCGAGTTCAATCGAGTCGCCATCAGCAAGTATGACTACCCGTTCGACTGTGTTTTCAAGTTCCCGCACATTTCCGGGCCATTCGTAGTCAATAAGGGCCTCCATAGCCTCCTCACTAAATCTGGCGATCCGCTTTCTTTTTTCTCTATTAAATTTTTTTCTAAAAAAGTCGACCAGCAAAGGAATATCTGATTTTCTGTGTCTTAAAGGAGGCACTCTAATAGGAATGACACTTAAGCGGTAGTAGAGATCGTGTCTAAATGCGCCCTTGTTCACTGCGTTGGTTAAGTTTTTATTGGTTGCAGCAATAACGCGCACATCTACCTCGAGGGTTCTGGTACCTCCAACTCGCTCAAACTTCTTTTCCTGAAGCACCCTTAACAATTTGACTTGCAAATTGGGGCTCATATCCCCAATCTCGTCAAGGAAAACCGTACCCCCGTTAGCGAGTTCAAAACGCCCCATCCGCATTTTGTGGGCGCCTGTAAACGCACCTTTTTCATGACCAAACAACTCACTTTCTAACAATTCCTCCGGAATCGCCCCGCAATTGATCACAACCATGGGATTGTCCCTGCGGTAGCTGTTGTAATGGATGGCTCTGGCTATTAACTCTTTCCCGGTACCGCTTTCGCCGGTAATCAATACTGTACTATCCGTATCAGCAACCTTTTCTATAAGTTCAAATACTTTTTGAATCGCCTTGCTATCCCCAATAAAGTTCTTGAATCGATATTTCCTCCGAAGCTGCTTCTTCAGAAGAATATTCTCTCTCTGTAGCTTCCTGTATTTTAAGGCCTTTTCTATAACCATCAAGATTTCATCTGACGTGACGGGCTTTGTAACATAATCAAAAGCGCCGATCTTGATGGCTTCTACGGAACTTTTGATGGTCCCATAACCCGTAAGGATTATGCAGATGGTATCAGGTGCCTGATCAACAACGTATTGCAAAATCTTCATCCCGTCGATGTCAGGCAGATTGAGATCCGTTATTACTGCGTCGTAGAACTCGGCATCGATATACTCAATGGCTTTTTGGCCCTCTGCAGCCGCGTCTACAGCGTACCCCGCATTTCTCAATACGTCAGAAATGACATCGAGAACACTGGTATCATCATCTACGACCAATATTTTTTCCATGTTGCTTCCGCTACAAGTTTGAAGATAACGCTTTTACGGGACAACAAAACAGCCGATCACGCGAAGTTCTCCGAAGGAGATACATAGACCAGATTCGATGATAAATCAATCAAATTATCGTGCAAAAGCAGATGGTTTGAGCTTATGGAAAATGATACCCAGGTTGCCTGGCAACTACGCGAGGTAGTCTCCGCGACGGAACTTAAAGGCCTCCACGCAGGCGGTAATGGATATTTGGTTCACAAGTCTTGATAGTTCATTACGTTGACCTGTACAATGAGTAAGTGCCGCATCCAGGTCCCTGATTCCATATTGTACCCGGTTTATCAGGGGCTCAATTGACTTCAGCGTCATCCGGGGGTCTTTCAGGGCATTGGCGTATCCCTCCAGCAAGTCAAGGACTCTAAAAGCGCGGCACAAAACTTCAGTCCGGTCACCTGAGGCCTTCTGCAGGGTAGACGAATCCAGTTCCCTCGTCGGGGCGCACGCATCGCTGGAAGATGCCGGCGGGGTACCCGTATCCATCGTCCTGTTCAGAACTTGCGCAAAGCTGCCATCTTTTCCCTGTCTTCCATCTCGCGCGACCTGAGTTGAGTGAATATACCTACTTACTTTATCAATAACCATCTAATGCACCCCCTTTCCCTCACTACAATCCTCCCCAACTCCATTGGTCCATTCCTCCAATAGTAACAATCCAGCTACGGGAAGATGCCATTGAAGCTTTTGGGAGCCGGTTTGTTTTATAGTAACACTTTCGCTCTTTTAAAAAAAC
>QMMV01000195.1 GCA_003647435.1 Deltaproteobacteria bacterium
CTCCTTCGGATGTAGAGGATATAAATGATATGGTTGACGCATTGATAGTCGCAATCCCTTCGTTATCAGGTCACTCCTTCGGATAGCGGGCGATGGAATGAGAACAATATGAAGGAGTTATTATCCCAGATTCGCGAACCTCTTCCTTGAACACTGTCTTTATCTCCTTCAGCCCCCCGGTAAGGACAACAGAATTTCGCGTAAGGCACTGAAATATCACGGCAAATTCAATTTGCGCAAACCCCGGTATTGGGCAATTCCCAGAACGCCATAAAATCAATGACTTACGAAACTTCGCGAAAGGCGGCCTGGGTTTGCGCAAGTCAGGTAATAATCACATCCTCATCTTCCACAAATGGCAAGCCCAGACCCGAATATTCAATATTGGCGAGGCATTTGTCACAGATGAAATAATAGCGCACACTGTCTTCCATGTGGTCAATAATTGCATCAACCTCAGATTTCATTTCCTGAAAGGTACCATCTGTTAGATTGCACTCAAACACACTTTTCAGAACTCGCTCGCCATAATTGACCATGATCTTTGCCACTTTGGCAAGCCGCCCCGGGTCATGGATGTCATAGCTTGCAACAATATGCTGGACCTTTTGTGTCATTTTGCTCCGTTATGAAGATGAGCCTCCAAAGGGCTCCAGTACGCTTAGCGCTGACAGGCCTTTTTCCACTTCCCCCTGAACGCTCTCCCGATAGGGGAGAGGAAACTAAACGATTTCGAAGCCTTCATCCTTGTGTATTTCACCCCAGCCCGAGATGACCACTCTCCCCACACATCCCTGGCAAAGGCGATAGTACCTGACGCGGTCTTTTTTGGGATCTATTATTTTTTTAACGCCTTCTTTCATCCTGGTGTACGTAGTGTCGTCCAGATCACACTCGAAGACGCTCAACTGGATAGGTTCGCCGAAGTCCTTCAAAAACTTCATTAACCGGTTTCTGATGCGGTCATCGACTATGTCGTAGGAAATAAGTACGTACATAATGGAAACACGTCATGCCCCGGGTGGGGAATGCCCACCCTACTAAGGGTATAAGAATTCTCCCTGCGGTAGGGGCATCGTCGAGATGCCGATTCCATGAATTCGACGTTTCTCCACCTGCAGGGGCGATTCATGAATCGCCCCTACGATAGAATCTCAACGTCATCGTTCGATATTCTTCATCCTCACCCCGAATGTATCTTGCGAAGTGGCGGACTTGCTCCCGGATGCAATCCCGGTAACTGAACTGCCGGCCCGTCAGATGAAAGCGGACTTTTTGCGCCATCTTGCGCTCAAATTGTGCTATGAACTTGCGAAACCCGCTATCCGTCAGCTTCACCGGCAGCATTGGCGAAGGCTCATTCGCATCTTTATCATCCCCGCCCCTCCCTTCAAGATCACTGCTATCTTCCTCTTCCAGTTCTTCTTCACCGATTTCCCCTGCAACAAAATCACTAAGCGTGACTGCTTTGAGGTTGAAAACGCTCAGGACTAAGGTATCCACGATAATAGGGCGCCACTCTTCCATCAGATCGAGAGCCAGCGAAGGCCGGCCATATTCGACGGTGTGCAAACAGCCGAGGTAAGGGTCGAAGCCCACCATACTCACGGCCGCCATGACTGTGTTGAACAGCAGTGTGTAGCCAAGGCTGAGCAGAGCATTGACCGGATCCGTCGGTGGACGGCGCACCCTCCTCTCAAATTGTATCCCATCTGCCAAAAACCCCTTGGAAAAGCCCTTAAAATAGATGACTGCACTTCGCCCTTCAAACCCTCGCACAGCATCGATATCAGAAGCTTCGGCCGCCTTCTCACCCATACGCTTTAAACCAAGTATCTGGTCTTCCAGTCCCAGCCCTTCCCGGCTGCGATTGAGGCGAAGCAAATTCGCTCTCAAGTTTGCAATCTTGCCCTGCACGATAGCCCGGGCAGTATTTAAGCAAAAATGCTCGTCATCCATCTTTCTGAATTGCTCCTGACGAAGCGTGATGTTCTTGCTATAAAGCCCCTGCAGGCGGCCTCGATACCGGCCATTGGATGTCATAAAGACCGTATCAACTCCGTGCCTCAGCAAAGCAGAAACGGCAGCAGGAGTGAGCAAGACATTGCCGAATAGCACTAACTGCTCCAGTTTGAAAAGATGGAGCGTGTGCAACACAGCCCCTTCCTTCTTGATAAGGAGCCGCTGTCCCTCACGCCGTATCGAGGCGTTTTGTTCCAGTACATAGGCAACAGACATCAGCTTCAGGTCCTTGGAATCATGGCCACTTCAATGGCAGTCAAATTTTGATTCGCGTAAAACTCGCGTCAAAGTCAGCGTAATGAGAGAACAGCGCATATCGTCAATATAATATGTAGAATGCTTGGAGCTGCCTCGACAGTAACAAACAGCCCTCGGGGGGTTACTGTTCTTCCATAACGCTGACTAAGACACTCAAACAGTTACACGAATCAAAATTTAACTGCCATCGAAGCTCGTTTGAGACTATTTGTTTCATAATGCCAAAATGACTCGGCAACAGACATCAGCAGCGCTCCAGTTCCCATCGAGTGTGGTCTTTTTCCGTTATCCGGCGCACTTTTATATCCCTGAGTTTGATATGGTTAATTTTCTTTTTTGAAAACTGCCTATCGAGAACAGATTCCAGCCGCATCATGGCTCTTTTTATTTCCTCAGATTGGCGCCTCAGGTTTACATAGCGCCGAGCGACTTCCCGCACTGGTAAATTAGCTGCCGGCAGAAATTCCTCGGCCGCAGGAACAAGATGCGGATTTACATGCAAAAGTGGCGACGGGTACTTGCCGCCCCTCAGGTCAAAAGCGCAGTTACATCCCACAGAAGCAGTAAGCTCTGGAATCAGCTCCCGAATCTTTAAGCAACTGATTGGATTCGGTTGTAAGCGTTGGAACTGACGCTCGACCTTCGCATAGTGGTAGTCCGGGCAGTTCTCAAGAATACAATGCAGAGAGTCGCCATCGCGGTCCGCGATGCCCACCGTATAGAAAAGAATAACTTTTTCCTCCCGCCGCAACACCCTCCCGGCAAAGGCTTTGTGGATCAACTCCTTCACAATGGCGCATTTGCCTGCGAGGGTGCTTACGGGATACGGCATGTCTTCCATTTTGGCATCCAGCCCGATGACATTCACCGAGCGCGTGCGGCACCTTTCCTGGATCGCCTTCGGGGTGATTTTTCGTATCTTTTTTAGGTACTTAAGCTGCTCCCCTTCAGGTCTGCCATCACCGTCTAAGAAAAGGGAACGGTAAAGGGTGGCCTTGTGCACACCCAATGGGAGCATCGTTGGCCGCTCGACCCAGCCGATACCCACAGGTTTTGTGGCAAGGACAGGCTCAACGGTGAGATTTCCATCAGGCAGAGGCACTTTTTCCAAAAAGGCGGTGATAAACCTCTTTATCTTTAGAAAATGTGTCGGGTTGCGGAAAAAGAACCAGAGGCGGTGTTCGTACCACCCGGTGTCTTCCGGGTAGGCCGGCAGATTGAGCTGTTGAGCGCATCGAGAGAGCGCGAGCACATGATCCTTTGTCTTTTCCTTAAGATAAGCCAGGTAGCCTTTGTTCTTTAGGTTGTCTTCGAGGACCCCGGGCTGGATATTTACAGACAAAGCCGCATACTGCTCGGTATTGTCCGAGCGCAAAGGATAGCCGGCCAGAGTAATTTCTCCGAGCAAATGCGATGCTATCAGGTCATGAGTCAAAGGGGCCTCGCAGTAGGAATACGATATCTGGCCAGTTGTCGGATCTACTTCCTGCACTGCATAGCCAATTTCCCTGCCTGCAAAGAGATTCAGAAAAATACCGGTATGTTCTTCCGTAATAGGTGGAGTGAAATAGCGGGGCGGAGTTCCTGGGGTGAGTTTTTTTGCTTTCGGCTCAAGGACTTCGGCCGAGCCTTCAAGTCCGATGGCCCTGTAATCATCTGCAAGGAGCCTTTTTGCTTCCTGATGATCTGGGTCGTATTTGATCGTTTTTTTCAGATAGCGGATAGATTTCTCATAATGACCGATATCGGCAAATAGAAGCGCCAGCCGGTACAAGGCGTCAGTATCGCGGGGGGCGAGCTTTAAGGCCCTTTGATAAGATTCGATGGCCTGACGCGCCATCCCGAATTCCTCGCACAAGACAGCCCAATTCCTGTGGATGACAGGATCATCAGAAGGCATGTTGCGCCTCCTGACCACGATATCCCTGGCCTTTCCTTCGTTGCCTTCATCGAGGTACACCTCCGCAAGCTCCAGGTAGTGGCGGGGATTGTAAGGGTCGGTTTTGATACGATTTTGGATTGATTGGGTGTTCATGAGATTTGAAAAAATCCTAATGGGCGAGCAATGCCCGCGCTATGACCATTTAGGAGACTGCATTAAATCAAGGGAAAATTGTATTTTTCGAGTTCTTTTTCGAAATCTTCGCCAAACTCGTAGCACATTCCAACAATCTCTTTAACACTCTGAATGTGTAGTTTCACATTGTCAGGTTTTACAAATTGTGCACAGAGACCATGTTCAAATTCACTCTTGTTCCGAGCGGCCATCATACCTCTGATTCGCCCCAGACATTCGACCGGTAGAAGATCAGGCTTCAACGTAGCCAACAACTGGATGCCAAGAGAAAGCGTCAGGGGGCCTCCCGGGGGTCGTTGTTGATAATTTTTCCCGTGCAACTTACGGCCAACAGCATGAAAAGAGGGCAGCTCCAGTTTGACGTTTGAAAAATCAGGGTTTTCATCATCCAGTCCGTAATGAACCCAGAGGCAAAGATCAACATACCGTTCAAGAGAAGCATATGCGAGGAGAATCGCAACACCTGGCTGATGTTGTGAAAGGCATCTTTCTGCAGCGGATAGGTGGTTCATCACCAGCGGGAGTCCTTGTTTGATACTTGTTGGTTTCGTTCCAGCGTGTATCGCCTCGGCAAGTTCGGCAAGTTGTTTTACGA
>QMMV01000196.1 GCA_003647435.1 Deltaproteobacteria bacterium
AAAAACAACTCCTTGCAAGATTTCAGGGGCAGGAAGAAATCATTATGCGGTTGATGGGCTATGCTCGTTCATTTATTGAAACCACAAAAGGCGGCGTCATTGCCGGTGTTGGTATCTTGGTCCTGTTCTGGACAATCATACGGGTTTTGGGAAACATTGAGGATTCGTTTAACCATATCTGGGAAGTCAAAAAAGGGAGAAGCTTTTCAAGGAAGACCAGCGATTATCTTTCTGCTATGCTCGTCTGTCCCTTTTTGCTCATCATTTCCAGTGCGGTGACAGTGGTAATAAAAAGCGAAGTAAAACTCATTGTTGACAGAATCGCTCTTTTAGGTCCCATCAGTCCCGCCATATTTGTTGGTCTGAGCTTGTTGCCGTATTGTGCGATCTGGATCCTGTTCACGTTTGTTTATATGTTTATGCCAAACACCAGGATTAATTTCAAGTCAGGGGCTCTTGCAGGGATCGTTGCGGGGGTTATGTACCAGCTTTTCCAGTACCTGTATCTTTCGTTTCAGATCGGAGTTGCCAGATACAATGCTGTTTACGGAAGCTTTGCTGCCTTTCCGCTTTTCCTCATTTGGCTCCAAATCAGCTGGGTTATTGTCCTCTTTGGAGCCGAGCTTTCTTTTGCTTACCAGAACGAAAAGAGCTATGAATTTGAACCAGACTCCACAAACGTGAGTTATGCTTTTAAAAAGTTGCTTACACTGCGGGTTGCGCACCTGTTTGTGAAAGACTTTGCCCGGGGAGGCAAGGGGCTGTCGGTCACGGGGATTGTGAACGGACTTAAAATACCCGTCCGGTTGGCACAGAGGATATTAGAGGAGCTGATAAAATCAGGCGTTATTTCCCGGACATATAATAATGAAAACAAGGAACCGGTCTACCAGCCTGCCCTGGACACAGATCTGTTCACGATTAAGTTCGTCATTGACAGGATAGAGCAATACGGAAGCGATGCCCTGCCTGTTGCAAGGTCACAGGAGCTGGAAAAACTCTCGGAGTGCTTGGCATCCTTCGGACAACTGATTGAAAAATCACCGGCAAATATGCGCTTGAAAGATATTTAGGACGTCTATTCGTTATCCCTCTCCACTGCTTCCAGCAGGTCAATGTAGATGTCCGGCACGGTGTAAGTCACCCTGTTCCAGGACGGAATCTGGGTCCCTTCTTTCTCTTGCTTCGCCTGCTCCCAGGCAGTCGCAATAAAATCTCTAAAGTATCGCACGGTCAATTCTTCCTGGTGCCGGTCGTAGACAAGATCGTTTGATTCGGCATCGTCACTGTAACTTTTCACGAAACTTAGTGCCATACTATAATATGTATGCTGCAGCATATCAATAAAGGCATCATCAATCGGCATCCCATGTGAACGGATGTAGTTTAGGTAAAATTTTGCAATATCAACTACCATGCGATGGAGGCCGCGCCTGGAGTCTTTTTCGGAGAGTTCTTGATGCTTATGTTCATAGTTTTTACATAAATCGATCTGGGCAATCTTTTTCGGTGTGAGACGACTATAAACCTCAGAAAGGGTGCTGACTTCAATAGCCCAGTCGTAGGCTATGTTTATGGCCCGGGCAAGTCGCGTCAAAAAGCTGAACTCTCCTGCCAGCGGATAGCGGAACGTTCGATGATAACGGAAGAACTGTTCGAGCATGCTCTCACCGCGTTCATGCATGATGTTGACCAGGGCCTCCAGGAAAGGAGCCGCAAAAAGCCGTGTCGTTCTTCCCTTCATCTCGATGTCAGCAGGGGAGATGCGGGCGTAATAACCTTTGCAAAATTCAAGGTCATTGTTGGGATTCGCAGTGGGCTCTATGAGCCGGCCGAGTAGCAAACGATCGTATGTAACGATATCACAGTCGTGTAGTGCAATGACATCACTGGTTTCTTTGGCAAATAGGTATCCCAAGGCAATCCACACCGATTGACCTTTCCCCGGGACGCCAATGGGAATTTTGTGCTCCTGAAGTTTCTTAAATATTGCCTGAATCCTTGGACCATCGACCCAGACCAGCTTTACATCCCGACCTTTCTTCTTCAGCCTGCCAAAACAGTCTCTGGCCTCTCTGAACTTCTTTTCTTCCTGTGTCCCCCCGAGGGCAACCACGACAGAACAGAGATAGTCCACCTCATTAATCTGGTTGATAATGTTATCCAGCACATCAGGCACATGTATTTCGTCATACAGGGAGGGGAGAACAAGACTCATATGCATGTGTCTGGAGAATTGTCGCAGCTTTTTTTCCAGCCGCATCAATTGTTCTTCAGGATCAAAGATATCGTAAAACCCATGGATGGTGGTTATGGAGCCATATTGGTGAAATTCGGTCACGCAAACACCCCCTTTGTGTTTTTCTAAGTCAGTTCCTGAGCCACGAGCAAGATTCGCAGATCCATCACATTTGTATTGGTAGGCCCTGTTTTGATAAGGTCGCCGAGTTTTTCAAAGAAGTGATACGAGTCATTATTAGACAGGGAATGTACAGGATTCAACCCCAGCGCTTTAGCCCTCTGAACAGTCATCCCGTCTGCTATAGCGCCCGCTGCATCGGTTGGCCCGTCCGTCCCGTCAGTTCCTCCACTGAAGACAACAACACGTTCCAGCCCACTGATATCGATAGCTGCACCAAGTACAAACTCCTGGTTGCGCCCTCCGAGGCCTTCTCCCCTGATCGTAACGGTGGTCTCACCGCCCGAGAGCACACATGCAGGCGGGGTAAGTGGGTGGCCGCTTTTCACGATCTCTTTTGCTATGGCCGCGTGAACCCGGGCGACTTCCCTGGTCTCTCCCTCGACCATGGTGGAGAGAATGAGTGTGAAGTACCCTAACTCGAGGGCTTTTTTCTCGGCAGCCAAGACACACTCCTTGTTGCTCCCTACAATCACACTTTGCGTCGCGGCAAAGATCGGGTCTCCCGGTTTTGGGGTCTCAGTTACCTTTCCCTTAATTCCTTTTTGAATATACATATGCACGCTTTGAGGTATTTTTTTGTCTATGCCATATTTATCGAAGATGTTCATGCAGTCCTCAAACGTAGTAGAATCTGGCACGGTTGGGCCTGAAGCGATTACATCTAAGTCATCTCCAACCACATCTGACAACATGAGAGAAACGAGAGTTGCCGGATATGCCGCACGTGCCAGGCCGCCACCTTTTACCGCAGATATATGCTTTCGGACGGTATTAATTTCATGAATGGTCGCCCCGCAGGCAAGGAGCAGCCTTGTAGTCTCCTGCTTATCCCTAAGGCTCACACCCGGAACGGGAAGGGGAAGAAGGGCTGAACCCCCACCTGAGATCAGGCATATCACAAGATCTGTATCTTTCGCCCTTGAAGCCAGATCAAAAATGGCTTGTGCCCCTTTATGGCCCTCCTCATCCGGTACCGGGTGGCCGGCTTCGGCAATCTTCACCCGCTCCAGTTTAGTCAGGTGACCATATTTCACGTTTATGAGACCGCCTGTAATCTTTTCTCCCAAGATTGCCTCGAGTGCTCTGGCCATGGAAGCGCTGGCTTTTCCCGCCCCGATCACATAGATATTTTCAAACTGCCTCAGGTCATAAGCCGTTTCGTCTACTGTGAAACTGTTGTCTTCTATCTTGCAATACCGAATGACAGCAGCCTCCGCTTCTACTGACTTAACCCCCGCCGAGAAAATCTCCCGGGCATCTTTTCTCATTTTGGCAAGAACTTTCGATTTCATTTTGCTTTTTCTTGTGAAGCCGTCGGCCTACCGTTTTCCCACCGCTCCGAGGTAAATGGTTGTTTCTTCTTTGCCGTCTACCTTGATGAGCTCGTTGACATCATCATCGTAAAACGCTCCGATAGGGCAACAACCCAAATCGAGCGCAGTTGCGGCAAGATGCAGATTTTGCGCGATATGTCCAGCGTCCATGAATATGTATCGAATACAGCGGTCGCGATACTTTGACATAGAGCGGAGAACAACGGCAGTCCATATGAAGACCGTTGCGGCTCTTGAAACCACGCCCTGGTCCATGGCCGCCCGCCTGAGCCGGTCAGCAAAGTTGCCCGGGTTGATTTCCTCTAAAGCGAACTCGGCCACATTGAAATGGTAAATTCCAGGTTGTAGCCCGGAAACATTGTGGATAGCGAGATAGGTTTCCACGGGATAGAGGGCCCCAGCCGAAGGTGCTGTTCTAAACTCATAGCCATGGGTTGAATGCGTGATGCCCTGAGTCGCCCACAGCAGAGTTGCCAAGGTATCGAGGCTGATCGGCTCATAGGCGTAGCGCCTCCTTGAGCGCCGCTCTTTTAAAATACTCCACAGGCTATCAGTATTTTCAAAGCGAGGCTCAGGCAGTGGGATCAGCAAGACGTCAGGATACGTCTTATATCTCGGGGGGGTGGGGATTTGTCCTATGTTGTCCTTGCGGAAAATAGAGCTGCGATCGTACTTAGTTTCTTTAAGGCACTGGAAGGCTATTGCGTCTTTATACGATTTCATGAAATACCTCTAAAAAATCAGTATTTTCCAAAGACTTGAGAAAGTCAAGTCCCTTCACCACCCCGCACATCTGATCCGGGAACCGTGAGTAGTAGGCCGATCATCATCCCCGTTTCACAAGTGTAAGAGATGAATGCGGTAAGGCACAAGATTTCGGCAATGTTACCTGATAACCGAGACTCCAAGCGGCCTCGCTTATCGGCAGATGAAGATGAATCACAGATCTTCAAGTGGGCTGATCACGCCTTCGCCGACGCATCATATCCCGCATATCGTCAAGAATCTTACTTGACATGGATGACATAGGTTTTTCGTATCATTTTAGCCTTTTGAAAATATTATCGCATACGGGCAATCCGGTATAGACCGCCTCAAACTCGAGCATAACCGAGCGTAAAGAAAGAACAGCGCCTGGACGGTACAATAACATGAACT
>QMMV01000197.1 GCA_003647435.1 Deltaproteobacteria bacterium
CTATGGGTACAGGAACGAAGACAAGATTGTTGAGGTAGTTAACATAAGGCTAAGGGCCAGAGGGATACCGGAAAAACCTCGGTTCATAAAACATCAAACAGGCCCGGAAGCCCCTGAGCCGAAAGCCATTGTGGGTGAACAGGATGTAGCTTTTGAGGGAAAGGGCTATAAAACTTTGGTGTATTCAAGGGAAAAACTGGTAAGCGGCAATATGGTTAAGGGGCCGGCCATTATTGCGGAATATTCTTCCACTATAGTGATTCCACCCTTCGCATCGGTCAGGGTGGACGAATTTAAAAACTTGGTTATAGAAGTGATGTCATGAAAGGCCATTCACAAAATAAAGTGAATCCGATCCTGCTGGAAGTCTTTAAGAACCGCTTCTCTTCCATATCCGAGGAAATGGGCGTAACCCTGAACCGTACCGCCTTTTCCCCCAATATAAAAGAGAGGCGAGACTTCTCATGCGCGGTGTTTGACGCCAATGGCGATATGATAGCGCAGGCAGCTCACATACCCGTTCACTTAGGCTCCATGCCCCTTTCGGTAAAATCCGCCATTGATGCCGCAAATTGGCAAGAAGGCGACATGGTGATGCTTAATGATCCATTCAAAGGGGGTACCCATCTGCCGGATATAACAATTGTGGCCCCGCTTTTTGCGAGGGGAGACAAGCCCTCCTTTTACGTTGCCAACCGGGCGCATCACGCAGATGTAGGGGGTATGAGCTCGGGGTCAATGCCGCTTGCCAGGTCCATTTTTCAGGAAGGGCTCATCATACCTCCTCTCAAGATCGTAGAAAGGGGAAAAATCGACCGCAAGATCATGGGCTTTCTCCTAAACAACGTGAGGACATCCACGGAGCGGGAGGGTGATTTTGCTGCTCAGATTATGGCCAATATTACCGGCGTACGCCGGACCACCCAATTGATTGACAAGTACGGCCTGGACGTAGTGGAGTTTTATTCTTCTGCATTGATGGATTACGCAGAGCGCATGACCAGGGACACCATCAGCCGCATCCCTGACGGCCTGTATGAATTCGAAGACTACATGGATGATGACGGCTTTGGCAACGAACGGATACCAATTCATGTTTCAATCGAGATAAAGGGTGATCAGGCGCGGCTTGATTTCACCAAAAGCCACGATCAAGTAGAGGGCAGCATTAACGCTGTGTATGCCATAACACTTTCTGCGGTCCTTTATGTGTTTAGGTCCCTTGTGAAAAGGGATATACCCACCAATGCAGGATGCCTGAGGCCCATTGATGTATTAACACGAAAGGGAAGTATAGTGGATGCCGAGTTTCCCTCGTCGGTAGCCGGTGGAAATGTGGAGACATCGCAGCGCATTGTTGATGTTGTCCTCGGCGCTCTTTCTCAAGCCCTCCCGGAGGAGATTCCTGCGGCCCATCAGGGAACAATGAACAACATAGCCATCGGGGGAGTTGACCCGAGCAACGGCCAACCCTTTGCTTACTATGAGACCATAGGCGGGGGCATGGGCGCTACCGCCCGCAGTGATGGGGAAAGCGCGGTCCACTGCCACATGACCAATACCCTAAACACCCCGGTAGAGGCCCTGGAGTATAGCTACCCATTCCTTGTCACAGAGTATTCCATCAGGCGCGGCACAGGGGGCAGGGGAAAGCATCGTGGCGGAGACGGGATTGTGCGGGAGATAAGGCTGCTGGCTGATTCAGAAGTGACGGTGTTATCTGAAAGGCGGCTTATCCCACCATACGGCCTGTTTGGGGGCGAGCCGGGGGCGGTTGGAAGGAATATAGTCTCAAGGAACGGGGTTGCGGAAAAGATGGGGGGGAAGCTCTCTGTGGCTCTTAAAAAAGGGGATGTCGTCAGAGTTGAAACCCCTGGCGGCGGGGGATATGCAGAGCCCGAGAGTTAAGCCTTGCTAAAGGCCATACAACAATTCAACAGAGTCAACAACGGCCCCTGACTTTTCTCTTGA
The DNA here is from genome assembly GCA_003647435.1 of Deltaproteobacteria bacterium. Lineage (GTDB taxonomy): Bacteria > Desulfobacterota > Desulfobacteria > Desulfobacterales. The sequence goes on from QMMV01000197.1 coordinate 1,972, forward strand.
CAGGTAAACTTTCATTTTTTAAGTTAACATACAACCGGAGTTGAGGCGCGGTACTCATAAGTAGCCGGGCAAGAGGGAAACAGGCCCTGCATTTTGACCTTGCCCAGTGAAAGGGTGTGCCGCCGAAGTCTGCTTTTTACCTGTTTGAAAAGCAGGCTGGGCCTGGGGATAATATCCTCAGGACTGTCACGGTCTCTCCGTGGAGCGCTCTCTTGGTCACACGGCAGTTGGACTGTGCTCCAGCTGCTTTTTTTGTATGGGCTCCAAAGTTGCTTTTAGAGCCTGAACCTGAAACAAAAGGAGGTACCAAAATGTTTAGCGGATGTTATACGGCGCTGGTAACGCCGTTCACGGATGATGGTGATAAGGTAGATTATGACGGACTGGAAAGGTTGGTGGAGTTTCAGATTGCTGGTGGCGTCAGCGGGATACTTGCCGTGGGCACGACAGGCGAGAGTCCCACGTTAACCTGGGAAGAACACAACGAGGTGATTCGGCAGGTGACTGAAAAGTGCAAGGGCAGATGTCAGACGATTGCGGGGACAGGAAGCAACAACACCCGAGAAACCATGGAAAGCACAGAGCACGCAGTCCACGTGGGGGCCGATGCAGCCCTGCTGGTAGATCCTTATTACAATGGGCCGAGCTCCCTGGAGATTCGCCGCGAATACGTTGCCCCTGTTGCAGAGAAATTTCCCCAGATTCAAGTGATCCCGTATGTGATTCCCGGGCGCACGGGGGCCCAGCTTTTGCCTGAAGACATCGCGATACTGCACGGGCGGTTCCCGAATGTGGCCGCAGTAAAAGAAGCAACGGGAAACATTGAGAATATGAAACGCACGCGTGAGTGCTGCGGGGATGATTTTACCATCCTTTCTGGCGACGATGATAAAACCTTTGCCATGATGACGGACCCGGAAATCACGGCAAGTGGAGTAATATCAGTAGCTTCCAACATAGCTCCGAAGGCTGTGCAGGATATGGCAACCTTTCTTAAGGAAGGAAATCGAGACGAAGCAGAAAAACTCAGAGTCGCCTTAAAGCCCCTTTTCGGGATTGTTACCGTAAAGACCGAGGAAGACACGCCTTACGGAAGAGTGACATGCCGTGCGAGAAACCCTCTTGGCGCCAAGACCTTGATGGCGATCCTCGGTATGCCTGTCGGGCCGTGTCGCCAGCCGCTGGGCAGGATGACCAAAAAAGGGATTCAGGCAGTATTGGAGGCAGGCCGCACTGTCTGGAAAAACAATCCGGAGATCCTGAAACCTGTTGCCGATTTCTTTGGCGTAGATATCGAGACCAGACTCCATGACGAGTCAATCCTGACAGGGCTGATATATGATGAATACGAATAGGTCTCAAAACGCCCTTTCTTTGCGTTAGTGACCTCCGAGCTAAATACAGCGCATGTAAGCGAGGGCCGAGATAACATACCCGAAGGTCTGTCCGTCAAAAATCAGAAGGCGTGGCGGAACGCCGCATCCAGGGCGTCCCGCTCACTCCTTCCTCAATTTATGACACCCTGCACCTAAAACTCGACAACCAGCGAATGCATAAAAGCGTATGTATTATCTACCTCCTTACCGGCAGGGCCCTGTTTCCAGAAGTCACCGGCGGAAAGATAACCGAAGGTAGCGCTGTAGGTCAGATTGTCCATGAGACCAACTTCGACGCCGAGATTATACTCTACGCCATAGTCGTCATCCCAGCCCGGTTTTTGCTCGTCCGCTGTTGCCGTACCAATAGCTGCATTGAGGGTTACATTTTCAACAGGTGAAAAAGAGGCCGTGGCATAGAGGAGTTTATAGCCTGCGTTTTTAATGTCATTGCTGTATGCACCATCCTTGTTAAGATTGCCGAGGCCGCCAAGATCTCCGCCCACCTTGTCGTTAAAGAGGATGATCAGCGGCTGAAACTCGGTGCAGTATCCGAAGGCGCTGTTTTCGCTGGTATCATTTACGTCGTTGCCTTCAACAAAGGCATAACCTGCGCTTAGATTCACAGGCCCGGCATTAAAGGCGGCATTGACGTAATATTCCCAGGCCCTTTTGTCAACATCTTGTTTATTGTAAAAATCCTGCTCGCCGTGTTTGTAGGCTATCTCGGCCTCAATATCAACAGGTCCAAAAGAGCCAACAAGATAAGGGGTAACCAGGACATCGCTGTACTTATAAAGATCCGCCGTATCCGTATATGGATTTGCATCTGAATTTGACATGTCCCGCAAGTACCTGACCTTGAAACCAGCATTGTATTTTTCTGATGCGTACTTGACATTAACGCCGTATGTATCCTTATCACTGTCGGACCACCAGAGCGGGTTGCCTGTTACTTCATCAGGTTGTTCACCTTTATCGCATTCTTTGTGCTTCGTGTAAGCAGCAGTTATTTTAAAGTTGCCGATCTTTTTGAACACTTTGATCTTGTCTGCTTCCACGTCAATGTTGCCGAAATCCGGCCCCCATATTCCTCTTCCCATGCGCCCTACATGAAGATTGAAATAATCAAACTTGGCCGCGATATAAGCCTTTTTCCATGCGATGCCACAAGCCGGGTCGGGATCCTGCCCCCACACCGTATCCTCAAGCATATCAGCGGCGGTGACAAGCTTAAGTTTGTCTGTTACCTTAAAGATCATGTCAAGGCTAAGCTTCATGTCCATGAACGCATCAGAGGCCCCGGTATCGTCATCCAGATCTGTGTTGTTCATATAAAAGCCGTTGGCCTCGCATGAACCGCCAATTTCAAGATCAGCCGCCATTAAGGGGGATACCACCAACATAATCCCGAGCATGCAAATCGCAAAAAGAGATAGTTTCTTCATAGCTTCTTTCCTCCCAAAACGCATTTTTAATAACACACCAGCAAAACCTGATCCTTATTTCAATTAAAATTCAGTCGCTCCCCCGATTCCACC
>QMMV01000198.1 GCA_003647435.1 Deltaproteobacteria bacterium
AATATTATTGCGGATAGGCCATCCGATTGGAGACTGGCTCACTGTCTGAGTTTGAGACGGTCTCCAATCGGATGGCCTATCCGTTCCGTATGTCTGTTTTTTAAAAGAGCTAAAGTGTTACAATTAATTTTTTTTGATTTCATGCTTCGGATTTCGAATTTTTGACCGGCAAAAACAGAGTTTTTAGCTGAGCACTATATAACATAAAAAGGGGCAACGTACAACCACGTTGCCCCTTCTCACACATATTAATCAATATCAATTATTCTGTAGGCAGACCAGCTTTTACCCATGCTTTCCAGCCGCCTGCTATGTTCTTCACATTGGTATAACCCATTTTCATCAGTGTATAGGTGGACAGCGTAGCCCTTCCGCCACTTTTACAATATACGAGTATTTTCGCATCCTTTTCCGGGAATACATTTGCAATCTTAAATTCTAACAAACCGCGCCCGAGCCATTTTGCGCCGGGGATATGCCCTTTCTTGAATTCCTTTTTTGTCCGAACGTCAAGCACGCTGTAACCTTTGCTCATTAACGCATGGGCGTCCTTCGGAGAGACACTTTCAACGAATACCTTGGCTTCCTTGAGAAAATCAGCTTTTGTCAGTCCACCCCCGGCTATTGCCGGCTGGGGAATAACAGAAAAGGATACAGCAAAAAGTCCAACCACAAAACAGAGAACCAAATTCCTTAACCAGTTTCCCTTTTTCATAAATCGTCCTCCTTTTGTTGAAATTAAAGTGAATTAACAAATCAGCACGGGTCGTACCGGCTAATGTATTAAAGTTACTGCTCTTCCGGGATCATCTCGGCAGGCACAATCACGCCCTGATTCGCCCGAAGATATTTTTGCTTGACGTCTTTCTTTTTCAAAAAAAGTTTGTCATTCCCGTGACACGCATTACAGTCCTGGTTCTGCGGGGTCTTAAGCTGTATTGTATGGGGTGTTGCAAGCTTCCAGTTTGGCACTTTGTCAAAGTTGCTGAGGCCGTTTTTTACGTAAAAATCAAATGTCCCCTGATCAACCGGAACATGGCGCAGGGTGACGAACTTTTCAGGTCTATCCTTGGATTTCAGAGGGTTGAGCCCTATTTTGAATTCTATGCGGGATGGCTCTGTCTGAAAATAAGGCTGGCCGTTTTTGTCCTTGGCCGTGTGACACGCAAAACAATTCTTATAAGGCATGGCATGGCAGGCCTGACAACTTACAGTGTTCTTGTGGTTTTCGTGAACTTCTGCGTTTGCCGCTTTTTCAGAATAGATACCTTTATGACAATCAACGCACTTGGCGCGGCTTTCAACCTCAAATCTGTTGGCATACTTCTTTCCATCGCCGTGCATTTCCGTGCCGCTATGGCACTTTTTGCAGTTCATGTACTTTTTCTTCCAGTGTATATCTGGTGGAACACCTTCGTTTAGACCAAAATACTCCTTTTCCACACGCGCCCCATGACAGGCTGTACAAGTAGTCCGCATAGGCGGTGTTTTCTGGAAGATGTGGCCATCCAAGAAACCGCCTTCCACTGAATCGGGCCGGCTGATATGGCATTGCCCGCAACTGCTGTGGCATGAAGAACAATGAAGCTTTCTGGCCTCATCCAGTTTTGCATGAATGGCTTTATCTGGATTTGCCCTTTTGGCTATGCTCAGCGCTATAGGTTTGGTAGTTGCGTGGAGACTTGTCTTGTATACCTCCACGATTTCTTCGTGGCATTCGCCGCAAGCCTTGCCTGCGTCCGGCCATGTCGGATCTTTGACAACACCTTTGTGAGCTGTCTTCCAGTTGCCATCAGACGGGTTGCCGCCGTGACACTCATGGCAGGGAATTGATCCATGGTTTTCGTCTTCGTCCATGAAGTCCGTATCAACCCATAACTTTTCATGCGGAGCCAACGGCTCCACAGCTCCTCCTCAGCCTTCTCCCTTCGATTCCGCTTTCTTCACCTGAGGCTTGGTCTTGGCTATTTCTCTCAATGTCTCGATCAGCTTTTTTGAGCTCGTATGGCAGGCTACACACTGGCTCTTGGCGGCCGCCGCCCATGAAGGATTTCGATTTCCCGAAATCAGCAGGCAAAACAAAGCCAACAGAACTAGCAGTCCGCCGTTCCTTATTGTTTTCACTGCAAGGCACCTCCTCCCTGCCTATGTTAAATTTTAAGCAGTAATTTATAAATTAAATCTCAACGGACATTGACGGGGTATCGCATCCCTGTTCTAAAGCAACAAACGCTTCGGGAACATGAACTGAAAAGCCCTCAGGAGAAGACTCTTTGAGAATTTTGGCAGCTTGTGCACCACGGTTTTACATAAGCAATAACGAACCCATGAAAGAAACAATAACCTCTAAGACTTATTTTAAAGGATCCCCTACATATCCCAGTGCTTTCCAGTTTAAGACATAACCATCCTTTCCATGGCAGTCAAAACATCCAAAGGCCTTTTCGGCGGGCTTAATGGAATGCGTTACATTGAAACTAACTTCCTTGGTAACCGCGGTGGCATCCTTGTATTTTCCACCCTTGTATCTTCGCATCTCCTCTACGGTAGTCTCACCGTTCTTATCTGCATCCGCTGCCTTAACCTCCCTGACAGGAACGATATCATCAAAGGAGGCATCAGGCCGCACGATAAACCACTTTACCTTTACATTGTTAAATGGGTAGATCTTTGACATAAGCTCCGTTGGACCAAGGATAGGAAGATGGCCCAGCTCTTTTCCCGTATACCACTTATGCTCTGGTATCCATCCTGGTTTCCTTTTCTTTGTAACCGGCTTTCCTTTCTTTGTAAACTTAGTCCAGTCTCTGCTTTTCAATGCCTTGCCAGGCCTCTTGCCTGTGTGACATGTCACGCAGGCGATCTTAGCCACATGCCTTTCATCCAGGATCTCACCACCCTTGACACTACCATGGGGCCTTTCTTCATGGCATTTCATACAACTTAGGGAACCCTTCATTGTAGCTTCTGTTGTATCAATCACAGATCCCTTGGCAAACTGGTGATCGCTGTGGGCATCAGTGAGCCTCTCATGACAATCCTGGCACTTCATGTCCATTGCTATATGGACATCATGCTCCGCATTAAATATATCTCCCCTCTTGGCTGTATCTTTTACATGGCACTTGACGCACTTGCTTATCTCGGGGCTACCCTTCCCATCCTTTGTGGCATGGCAAAGCGTACAGTCCGTCTTTCCGGTGGCAGGATCCTTGTAGCTTGATACATGGCATTTCCCACACCTTTTTTTCCATCCCTTGATCCCTCCATCTTTTTCAAAGCTAAAATTGGGAAGTGCGCACCACTTCTCTAACATCCCCAGACCATTGCCCCATCCACCAAGGGCGGGGCTCCTGCCGAGCTGGCCGTGATAGGAATTCTGGATAGAGTCGTTTGCCTGCACAAAAGGGGTATGAAAAAACATAAAGAAAACGAAAAAAGCTACACCAACCAACCCCAGCTTTGATCCCTTCATTTTAGCCTCCTTTTCGTTTGAAAACGCTATGAAAACGCTATCGGTATAGCTACAATAGAAAAGAGCTCAGCGAGTGCTTTAAATAAATTCTTTCAACGGTAATAAAAACGGGATTAGATTTAGCGAAGCTCTCGGCACAAGACACCCCCTATAGCTATGGGGTAGAAACAGCGTGGGTGGTTTCTATACCCTACAAATTTTCTCTTGTCAAGCAAAATTGGAAACTGGTGTCCAAAGAAAAGCTCGCTTAAGATGTCATTAAAAAAATGGATCAGTGCAGCCGTATGAAACAAACAGGCTCCGAAAAGCTTCAAGGGCATCTTTCAAGAAGTAAAATTGTTACGAAAAACTTCAGTTACGAAAAACTCAAAAGTTGGTAGCCCAGCACCCTGGTAACTTGGTGGCCGCACGCGTTCTGCTGCAGATGTCTAAATTTAATCGACTTTCATCATTTTTGCAGTAATCTCGCTGAGCGCTTTTGTTATCTCTGAGTCAGGGTATTTTTCCAGATATGATTCCCCCCTATCTGCGCACTTGACCAGTTTGGGATCAAACGGAATCCGGCCCAAGAACGGAACATTCATGGCGGTTGCCGTCCTGAACCCCCCGCCACTGCCGAAGAGATCTACGGATTTTCCGCAGTGTGGGCATACAAAACCGCTCATATTCTCTATTAACCCAAAAATCTCCATCTTAAGAACCTTGCAAAAATTGATTGATTTCCTGATGTCACCCAGAGCTATCTCCTGAGGTTGAGTCACGATAATCGCTTTGGCGTCAGGGATCATTTGAGCTACAGATAGCGGCTCGTCTCCCGTGCCGGGCGGTGAATCAATGATTAGATAATCGAGTGGTCCCCAGTGCACATCTGAGACGAATTGCCGTATCGCATGGAACTTCAATGGTCCCCGCCAGATTACCGCTTGATTTGTATCCTGGGCCAGGGACTCGATAGAAACCACCTTCAGATTATCGGAATAAGGTTTCGGTTCTAATCGATTTTCGCTCACCTCAAGAAGCCCCTTTAGACCCAACATCCTGGGAATGTCAGGCCCGTGGAGGTCAACATCCATCAGGCCAACCTTTGCCCCCTTTTTTGAAAGGGCGATTGCAAGGTTTGCGGCAACACTCGTCTTGCCCACACCACCTTTGCCGCTCATGACAAGGAACTTATGTTTGATCAAGCCCAAGGCTTCCTGGATTGCCTTATCCTGTTTAGCCTTTTCTGCCTCCCGTTGACCGGTATCGGGTTGCTTCTCTTTGGAATCACTCATAAAAAACCTCCTCTTTTCACCGGCACTATGCCTGCTTCAGCACCTCGATGAGCTCTTCGGCCCTGTTGTATCCCGAAACCTCTATCTCAACGCCTTTGACTCCTTCGATTTGTTGAATAGATTTCTTTATGTCACGTC